>NZ_JAATEK010000065.1:0-25662 GCF_012034195.1 Microbispora sp. CL1-1 | reverse complement strand
CCCCGGAGCACCAGACACGACCATGGCCCCACCATGCCCTCCCCCATCCCCAACGGCAGAAGGCCCGACACGACCAGCGACCAGGCAGACAACAAAGCAGACAGCCGACGCGGGCAGCCGCGGCAGGGAAGCACAGGACAACGGCACATCACAGGACGAATCGGGAGCAAGTCTCATCCTGCGCGACCTCGAGACACCGCCCTTTTGACGACTTGAGGGCGCTTCGGCCCTGGCACCGTTCAAGGGAGAAACCGTTCCCCGCATCCCGTTCAGGCACCCCACCCGCCGCCGCGCCGCTGAGCCCACGTCCGGCGCCGCACGCGGCACGGGCCCAAGCGGCACTGGCCCAAATGTCACTGGCCCGCGCGGTGCTGGCCTGGCCGCGCGGTGGCGAGCTACGGGAGGGTGGGCTGCGCCGTGCTAGACGCCCGGTCGTGGACTGCGCCGTGGTGGACTACGCCGTGCTGGACCGCGCCGTGGTGGACGCCCGGTCGTGGACTGCGCTACGCCGAACTGCGCTATGCCGAACTGCGCGCTGCGCTGAACTGCGCGCTGCGGTGAACTACGCGGCACTGGCCCGCATGGCGCCGGCCTTGATGCGGGCCTGGCCCGAACGACTGTACGTAAGCGATCACGGCCCTTGTGAAACGGAAAGTGCTCTACAAGGTGCCGGCCATCGGCACATTCGTCAGCGAGCCGAAGGGATCAGTCGAGCCAGATCACGATGCCGGTCATGCCGTTGAGCACGGCCGCGGCACCCGCCCGGATCGCGCGCGCGGCGCGCTCGGGGGTGAAGCTCGCGGCGTCGTACGTGGAGGACATGCCGAGCCCCTCGCCCCGGAAAGACGCACCGGCCCAGTCGGCGGCGGTGACGTTCTCCGTGGGCTCGGCCAGTTCCGCGCCGACCACAAGGAACTGCTGGCCGAGGTGGTTGGCGGTGACCAGGGCCAGGGGGTCGATGAGGGCGTCGCCGGCGCTCACGATGAGGTCGGGCTTCATGCCGATCGCCTCGGTGATGGTCGCGATGTACCGGTCCGGCCGGGTGGCCGTGAGGGTTCTGAGGCTGACGCCTTCCTCGTCGGCCCACGCCTTCACCGCGTTCGCCAGCGTCGTGGTCTGGCGGTCCTCCCCCGCGGTGAGCAGCACCACACGGTAGCCCTCCGGCGGATGCACCCCGTTCCAGGAGCCGGGCCGGGGCGTGATCGTGGCCTCCGGGGCGGGGGACGCGGACGGGAAGAAGCCCGGGCCGGGGGTGCCGACAGGGGTGGGCTTCGCGTGCGGCCGGGACCAGTCGTCGCCGGAGCCGCATCCGCCGGCCAGCACGGCGGTCGCGACTGCCGCGGCCAGTGTGCAGGCAGGCAGAAGCCGAGAGCGCATGGGGATCGTCCTTCGGAGCGCCGGGAAGTGCGCCTACTTCCTACCGCATGATTCGCGGCCTTCCGGTGCCCGGGACGTCTCCGCCAGGCGTGGTTCCTCGACGGTTCTTTCACGAGATACCGCTCGTTCATTTCCATCGAGCAGATTTCGTACACCAAAGCCGAAAAGGAGCTATATGTCCCCCGCCGCTCGGCGTCGTGTCTGTGCTGTCCTCGCCGCCGCAGCCGTGGGCGTCCTGTTCAGCGCCCTCTCCACGCTGCTGGGCAGCGTGCCCGCCCTCGCTCACGGGTTCACCTCGACGGTGTACGTCAACCTCGTCTCGCCCCAGGCCGGGCACGTGCGCACCGAACTCGACCTGGAGTATGACCTGCTCGTCGTCTCCGCCGCCGACTACGAGAAGGACGACCCGCTCTTCAAGGAGGGCACCGCGGCGTTCGACGCCGACGACGCGGCACAGCAGGCCGCCGCGCTCGAGGCCCACTCGCGCTCGGTCGTCGCGTACGTCACCCAGCGCTTCGGCGTCACGGCCGGGGGCACGGCGTGCACTCCCGTCAAGGACGGCGGCTTCACGATCGGGCGGCGCGAAGGCGTCCCGTACGCCCGGCTGGTCCTCGACTACCGGTGCCCGGAGTCCGCCGACGCGCACGAGGTGCGCAGCGCGCTGTTCGCCGGCTCCGAGGGGTACGTGCGCGACAGCAAGACGATCGTCACCTACGACCTCGACCTGACGTCCGGAAGCACGGCCCTCGACGCCCAGCACCGGTCGTTCTCCACGCAGCAGTCCTGGTTCGAGCGGTTCTGGCAGTTCTTCCGGCTCGGCGCCGAGCACCTGCTCGGCGGGCTCGATCACATCCTGTTCCTGCTGGCGCTCATCGCGGGGTCACGCCGCCTGCGCGAGATCGTGCTCGCGGCGACCACCTTCACGCTGGCCCACTCGGTGACCTTCGTCTTCGCCGCCCTCGGCCTGGTGGAGGTGCCCGCGTCGTTCGTCGAGCCCGTCATCGCCCTCTCGATCGCGGTCGTCGCGGGCTGGCACCTGTGGCGCCTCTGGCGGCGCCGGTCGCACGCCACCGACCTGGAGACGGCAGGTCACGGCCACTTCAACCTCGACCGCGCGGGCTGGACCCGGCTCGCGGTGGTCTTCTGCTTCGGCCTCGTGCACGGCCTGGGGTTCGCCTCGGCGCTGGGCATCCAGCAGGCCTGGTCGTGGACGCTCCTGTGGTCGCTGCTCGTCTTCAACGTGGGCATCGAGGTCGTCCAGCTGACGATCATTGTGGCGGTCTTCCCGCTGCTCGCCGTACTGCGTCGCCGCCGGCCGATCGCCGGACTGTGGACGACCGGGGCGATCGCGGCGGGCGTGTCCGCGATGGGCCTGGTCTGGTTCGTGCAACGCGTTCTCGGAACCTGAGATCGCATCACATCTTCGATCAGGCGCAACGGTTCGCCCGCCCTGCGTTCACCAGCGCGACACCCAATCTCGCAATCGTGCAAATCGCTCGAATTCCCCCACACGGATGGAAAAGCATGAAGCTCGACAAGGGGACCAACAACCCCGGGCTCGTCCTCCGCCGGGCGGCCGTCACCGCCGCCGCGGCGGCCCTGAGCGCCACCGCCGTGCTCGGCGGCGGCCTCGTGACCGCGGCCCACGCCGACCCCACCACGACGGTCAGCGGCATCGTCCTCGGCGTGGGCGCCGACCAGGCGCAGCGGGTCGTGTCGTGGTACGCCTCGGAGGGCACCGCCCAGGTGGTCCAGGTCGCGCCGACCAAGAACCTCGTGCGCGGCGAGTTCCCCAAGAACTCCGTCACCTTCCCGGCCACCGTGACGGCGAACACCGTCAACGGCGGCTACAACGGGCACGCCACGATCGACGGCCTGAAGCAGAACACGGAGTACTCCTACCGCGTCGGCACCCCGGGCGCCTGGTCCCCGACGTACTCCTTCACGACCCAGAACTTCAACGGCAACGACTTCGACTTCCTGTTCTTCGGCGACCCGCAGATCGGCTCGTCGGGCAACACGGCGAAGGACGGCGCCGGCTGGGCCGACACCCTGAACGTCGCCCTCTCCGCCAACCCGAAGGCCGAGCTGCTGGTCTCGGGCGGCGACCAGATCGAGAGCGCCAACAACGAGACGCAGTGGAACGCGTTCCTCGCCCCCGACAAGCTTCGCCAGTATCCGTGGGTCGCCACCATCGGCAACCACGACGTCGGCGGCAAGGCGTACGAGCAGCACTTCTGGACGCCGAACACCGACCGTTCCACGCCGTACTACAACGGCGACGCGGCCACCCGCTCGGGCGGCGACTACTGGTTCACGTACAAGAACATCCTGTTCATCGACCTGAACAGCAACGCGTACGCCAACGGGTCCGACGCCGCGCACATCAACTACGTCACCGACGTGGTCAACAAGCACGGCCGCGACGCCAAGCACATCGTGCTGATCTACCACCACTCGATCTACTCGCCGGCCGACCACGCCAACGACGGTGACAACCAGCAGCGCCGTAAGGACTTCCCGACGGCCTTCTCGAACCTCGGCGTCGACCTGGTCCTGCAGGGTCACGACCACAGCTACTCCCGCAGCTACGTGATCAAGAACGGCCAGAAGGCGAACCCGGACGAGCGCCCCGGCGACACCGAGGTGTTCAAGGGCCCGGGCGGCGTCATCTACGTGACGGCGAACTCGGCGTCGGGGTCGAAGTACTACGACCTCACCGCTCCGAACACGACCAAGGACCCGAACTACGGTCCC
This sequence comes from Microbispora sp. CL1-1, assembly GCF_012034195.1. Lineage (NCBI taxonomy): Bacteria > Bacillati > Actinomycetota > Actinomycetes > Streptosporangiales > Streptosporangiaceae > Microbispora > Microbispora sp. CL1-1. Next base: position 21,528 of record NZ_JAATEK010000065.1, on the reverse strand, counting down.
GACCCGCTGAACCCCAAGAACCACTGGGCCAACTCGGTCGAGAACCAGGAGCACGTCCGCACGTACGTGCGGGTCCAGGTGCGCGGCGACAAGCTCGTCGTCGAGAACCTCCGCAGCGGCACCTGCGCCGCCCCCAACGCCGCGGTGGAGCTCGGCAACGTGGAGTGGTGCGGCCCGGACAACGGCGCGAGCGCCGCTCCCGGGGTCGGCTCCCTCGTCGACAAGGTCGTGATCCACACGAACGGCAAGCCCGAGCCCGGCAAGCCCGAGCCCGGCAAGCCCGGACCCGGCAAGCCCGAGCCCGGCAAGCCCGGACCCGGCAAGCCCGAGCCCGGCAAGCCCGAGCCCGGCAAGCCCGAGCCCGGAAAGCCCGGCCCCGGGGCCGACTGGCTCCAGTAGTAGACGACGACCGGGGGCGACGCGGGGGCCCGACGCGATGAGCGGACGGCCCCGCTCCCGGGTGGGTGGGCACCGAGCAGGTGCCCACCCCACGACCCATCGCCCTCTCCGCCGCTTCCCCAACCCATCCGAGGATCGATCTGATGCAGCCGTCACGACCCCGTACAACAACCGCAGCACGCTCCATCGCCCGGGCCGTCGTCGTGGCGCTGCTCGCCGCGTCCGGCCTGTTCGCAGCGGGGACGGGCCCCGCCGCGGCGGCGGACGGCGAGGTCTCCTGGACCGTCGCGACGGCGTCCAACGACTTCGGATCCGACCGGCCCGACTACAGCTACACGCTCGACCCGGGCGGGCGGCTCGACGACGGGATCGTCGTCGCCAACAACGGCACGACGCCGCTCCACCTCGACGTGTACGCCGCGGACGCGTTCACCACCGGGCAGGGCCGGCTCGACCTGCGCGGCAAGGACGCGAAGCAGACCGGCGTGGGCGCGTGGATCCGCACGGACCGCCCCGACGTCACCATTCCTCCCGGTAAGACCGCCGAGGTGCCGTTCACGGTCGCGCTCCCCGGCGACGCCGCGCCCGGCGAATACATGGGCGGCATCGTCACCTCACCGGCCGACGCCGGAGCGGCGGCCGGGCAGCGTCTCGGCATCCGGATCCGCCTGCGCGTGGGCGGAGAGCTGCACCCGAGCCTGTCGGTGGAGAACCTGCAGGTGCGCTATTCCGGCACGTCCAATCCGCTCGACACGGGCGACGCCACCGTCACCTACACGATCCGCAACACCGGCAACAGCATCCTCGCCGCTCGTCAGACGGTGTCCGTGGCCGGACCGTTCGGGCACTGGGAGGCCCGCGCGGGACACATCGACGACTCGCCCCAGTTGCTCCCGGGCGACACCTGGAAGGTCTCCGTGCCGGTGAAGGGGGTGACTCCCGCGCTGCGGCTGACCGGAACGGTCACCCTCGTCCCCCTGCTCACCGACGCGGCGGGATCGATCGCCCCGCTCGCCGCCGTGGACGGCACCGCGGGCGTGTGGACGCTGCCGTGGGCGCCGCTGCTCGCTCTCCTGGTCGTCTGCGGGCTCGTCGTCGCGGCTCTGGCCGTACGGCGCCGCCGGAGGACCGCACTCCCCCACGGGCCGGCGCACTCCGCCACACCGCTCACGCAGGAATAGACCGCTCACGCAGGAACAGCCGGCGAGGCGTCTCAGAGCGGTTCCGCGGCGGCCTCGCGCAGAGGTGTGGCCGTCCTCTCCGGTGACAGGCCGGTGTGTTCGGCGGCGAAGGCCAGGATGTCCGCGCTCAGGGCGCGTTCCTTGCTCGCGGGCGCGGCGGCGTGGGCGGTGTCGGGTTCCCGGCGCATGAGGATCGGCCGGTCGCCGCCGGTGGCGTGCTGGAGGGCCGCGCACATCTTGGTGACATGGGCCTCCCCCGTCTGCAGATCGGTCACCGCGCCGGTGAAGAGGAAGGCCGGATAGCGGACTCCGGGCCTGACGTGGTGGTACGGCGAGTACGCCAGAAGCCATTCGAGCTGCTCGGGCCGCGCGGCGCTGCCGAACTCGTCGGTCCACGTGCAGCCCAGGCCCCATCGTTCGTAGCGCACCATGTCGCAGAGCGGGCCTTCCGCGACGACCGCGGCGTACAGGTCCGGTCGCCGTACGGCGGCGGCGGTGACCAGGAGACCACCGGCCGACTGCCCGTATATCGCCAGTTGGCCGGGGGTGGTCATGCCGGTCTCGACAAGCCAGGCCGCGGCGTCGTTGAAGTCGCTTATCGCGCGGTGCTTGTGCGGCCCGCGCCCGGCGTCGTGCCAGCGCCGGCCCTCCTCGCCGCCTCCGCGTACGCACGCGACCGCGTACGTGCCGCCCGCGCCGACCCACGCGGCCGCCAGGGGGAAGAACCACGGGCGCATCGGCATGCCGAAGCTGCCGTAGCCGTACAGGAGGGTGGGCCGCGGCCCCTGGTGCTCCTCCTCCGGTGTGAACAGGAACAGCGTGATCTCGGTGCCGTCCGCGGCGCGGCAGCGCACGTCGCGGCTGCGGATCCCGGGCGTACGCCCCGCCGTGGCGGCGCCCGTCTCCGGCTCCGTCACCCCGCGTACGGCGTCGTGGCGATAGACGACGGGCGGCGTGGTCACATCGCAGTATGTGAACCACGCCCGATGGCCGTGGGGGACGCTCGTGCGCAGGGACGACACCACGCCCGCGCCCGGCACGGGCAGCCGGGCGAGTTGCCTGCCGTCGGCCAGGTCGTGCAGCGTCAGGGCGGAGATGCCGTGGCGGGCGCGCGCCACCAGCAGGAGGGGCCGCGCGAGCGCCGGGCCGTCCAGCACGACGCACTCGTCGAGGGGAGCCTCGGGGTCCTCGGCTATCAGCGTGCGCCAGGCGTCCGGGCCGTGGTCGGGCCGGTCCGCCACGCAGACGCGGCCGCACGGAGCCTCGTAGTCGGTGACGAGCAGCAGGGCGCCGTCCGCGAGGAAGCGGGGAAGGACGCGGGCACCGATGGCCTGGCCGTCCACGACCCTGACGAAACGCGGGGCCGCCGGGTCGGCGAGCTCCGCCACGTACACGTCGTTGTGCGCGGCGGGCCCGGCCGTCGCCGTGACGGCCAGATGACGTCCGTCCGTGCTGACCGTGAGCCCGTAATAGTGGTCGGGGGCGTCCTCGCCGCCGAACACCACCGTGTCGTCCTGCCAGGGCGTACCGATCCGGTGCAACCGCACCCGCCGGTGCAGCCGCAGGTCGCCGGGGGCGAGCTCCTCGTCGGGGACCCGGCTGACGTAGTAGAAGGCGTCCCCTCCCGGCAGCCAGGCGAGCGAGGTGTTGCGGGCGCGCGGCAACGGCCCGTCCACCACGTCGCCGGTCCGCACGTCCAGCACGATGATGTCGCTGCCGGGTTGCTCGGCGACCTCCATCTGGACGGCGACGCGTTCGCCCTCGCGGGACGGCCACCAGGCGTACAGCCCGGTGTGCCCCGACGGATCGACGTCCACCGGATCGACCAGCACCCGCCTGCCGCCCGTGCCGTCGACGACGAGCAGGCGCCGCTGCTCGTCCCCGCGGAGTTGCTCGGCGAGGAACATGAGCGAGCCCCGCACGATCGGGGGTTCCGACACCCCGAAGGAGGACACCTGGTCCATCAGAGACGTCCATGATCGCCTGTCACGCCATTGCTCGCGGCACGCCAGGAACAGGCGATCCTGGGCCGCCGCCCAGTCGCGTACGCACGCGTCGTCGCCGTTTTCCAGCCACCGATAAGGGTCGGACACCGGGATTCCGAACAGATTCTCCACGAGGTCGCTGCGCCGAGCGGCAGGGTAGAGAAATCGCGCCATGAAATCCCCCCGCCTTCAATGGATGCCGCCTTCAACGTGGGTGCCGCCTTCAATGGGTGCCGTGACAGGTCGAGGCACTGCGGCCCGTTCACGCCGCAGCACCTCGATTCACTCGGTTACGACTCGCCGCGGAGAATGTCCGCCTGCCAGCCGCGTACGCCGCCGATCCGGGCAGCGGGAGCGCCATCGCGATACGGCAGGTATCCAGTCATGTCGACCTCCTGGATCCGTCGACTCGCCCGATATGGGCGATTACGAGGGCAACCGTCCCCGTGCCCGGGATCGATAAACGCGAGCGCCGAATCCCGGCCTCCCACCACTGGGAATCGAAGAGCCGTCAATCATTTCGCCGTTAAATTCCCTGAAAGAAACGAAAGTCGCACGGGAATGCCCGTGGAGATCGGAGCCGTCCAAGATAGATCCCGGGCACGGCGACACCCGGGTGTGGCTTGGCCGGCACGGCCCGTCGCGAACCGTGGTCCCCGGTCAGAGCGCCCGGACGGCGGGTGAAAGGCTGGAAAGGTCCATCCGCCGGCGGAACGGGGCCAGCACCATGAGGGATATCCGCACGGAGAGCCGTCGCGGCGGGACCGAAGACCTCGACGAGGCGGCGGCCACCTTCGAGAGCCTGCGGCCACGCCTGTTCGGCATCGCCTACCGCATCCTGAGCAGCGCCACCGAGGCGGAAGATCTGTTACAGGACGTCTGGCTGCGCTGGCAGGCGTACGACCGCGACACCGTGGCCGATCCGGGGGCGTTCCTGGCGACCGTGACCACGCGCCTGGCCATCAACGCCCTCCAGTCGGCTCGCGTTCGCCGCGAGACGTACGTCGGCCCGTGGCTCCCCGAACCCGTCGACACCGGCAACGATCCCCACCTCGGCGCCGAGCGGGGCGAAGCCCTGAGCTTCGCGGTCCTGCTCCTGCTGGAGAAGCTCTCGCCCACCGAACGCGCGGCGTACGTGTTGCGAGAGGCGTTCGACTATCCCTACCGGCGGATCGCCGAGATCATCGAGGCGAGCGAGGCCGCGGTGCGGCAGCTCGTCAGCAGGGCGCGCAAACGCATCGTCTCCGAGCGCCGGAACCCGGTGACCCGGGACGAACAGCGCAGACTGCTCACCGCCTTCGTCGCCGCCGCCCGCGTCGGCGACCTCGCCAAGCTGGAAGAGCTCCTCGCCGCGGACGTGATCAGCTACTCCGACGGCGGCGGCGCCGTACGGGCCGCGCGCTTCCCGGTGGTCGGCGCGTTCCGGGTCGCGAAGTTCATCAGGGCGTTCGCGAGCCGGTTCTGGGCCGGGGTCGAAGTGGAATGGGCCGACGTCAACGGGCAGCCGGCGGCTCTGCTGCGCCACGACGGCGAGCTGTTCACGGTCCTCACCGTGAACGCCTCCGAGGAGGGCATCGACCAGGTGCTGTGGCTGATGAACCCCGCCAAGATCGCTCCGTTGTCCGCCGCGAGCTGACCCGCCCGTCTCGTCGCGGGCGCGTACGCCGGCCCGCGCTCAGGTGGGGAACTCGACGTGGGCCAGTTGCTCGGAGACGGTCCACAGCCGGGCCGCGTCGCGCTCGACCTGGACCGATTTGTAGAGGGGCAGCTCCGTCGGCCCGCCGGTGAACTGGCCGAAGCCGTCGGGGCCGTAGAACCGGCCGCCCCGCGCCTGCGGGCTCGTGGCCGCGTACAGGGCCGGTCGCAGCCCGGCGTCGACCGTCTGCACGAACAGGCCCAGCCGGAGGAGCAGCTTCATGAGCCTCTCGTAGGGCGCGGGGCGGGTGCGGCCCAGGTTGGGGCCGGACGCGTAGAGATTGGTCAGGGTCGTGCCGGGGTGCGCGACGTTGCTGACGATGCCCCATCCGCCGGCCTTGCTCCGCCGGTCGAGTTCGAGCCCGAAGAGGAGATTGGCCAGCTTCGACTGCCCGTACGAGCGGACCGGCGAGTATTTCCGTTCGCTCTGCAGGTCGGCCCAGTCGACGGCGGCGGAGCGGGCGGCGCTGCTGGACATCGTGGTTACCCGGGCCCCGCGCAGGCGCAGCAGCGGCAGGAGCCGTGCCACGAGCGCCATGTGGCCGATGTGGTTGGTGCCGAACTGCAACTCCAGGCCGTCGACGGTCGTCTGCCGGGCGGCGGGGGCCATCACCCCGGCGTTGTTGATCAGAATGTCGATCGGGCGGGCCTCGCGCCGAAGGGTGGCGGCGAGTGCCGCAATCGATTCCAGCGAGGCCAGGTCGAGCTCACGCGTGGAGACGGTGGCCTCCGGCACCACCTCATTGATCTTCTTGACGGCGGCGGTGCCCTTGTCGGGATTTCGGACCGGCAGCACGACCTCGGCCCCGGCTTGGGCCAGTTTCATGGCCAAGCCGAGACCAAGCCCGTCGCTGCCGCCCGTCACCACGGCCACCTTGCCCGCCAAGTCGGGCACTCTCGCGGCATCCACTACGCACCTCCTGGTCAACAGAGAGTTCCGGTCCGCCGACAAGACAGGACAGAAACGTCATCTGTGACACGCCGCGAGCCGGCGGCAGAGGGTGGGGCCGGTGCCGGCTACTCCGCCGGCGCGCCGAAGACGTAGGTGCCGGGAGTGTCCGGGTTGTCCCCCGCCCAGTACGCCGTCCATGTTGCCGGGACGTCACCGTTGGTGACCGTATGCACCAGGTGACCGCTTCGCTACTGATCGTGTCCGGCCGACGAGGAACACAAGCGGAGTCCATGAACGGCCCAAACTAACGGCCGGGCAGGCGAGCCGGGCGCGTCGCCGTACGGCGCCGAAAAGTTCACTGACTAGATTCACACCGCGGGCCCGCCGGGAGACCGCATGAGCGGCCCGGGGAGATTCCATGATCGCGCACGCGCGCATTCCCATGCCCAGGAAGATCCGGTGGTCGTCACCGGCGCAGCAGGCCCAGTGCCGATGAGAGAGGCCATATGAAGCACATCCGGCTCACCAGGTCGCGCCCGCCCTATGCGCTCGCTCGCGCCCTACTGACGATCATGCTCGTCGGCGTCACGGCGTTTCCGACCGGCGCGAACGCGCTCGCGGACGGCGGCAGCAAATCGGACATCCGCGTCATGACGCAGAACATGTATGTGGGTGCCGACCTGCTGCCTCTTGCCCAAGCACAGACACTGGACCAGTTCAAAGCGGCGGTGACACTGGCGTACCGGCAGATCCTGGCGTCCCAACCGGCTGAGCGCGCCGCCGCGGTGGCCCGGGAGATCGCCCGGGACAAGCCCGACCTCGTCGCCCTGCAAGAGGCCGACATCATACGCACCGGGAGTCCGCCCGCGACGAATGTCAGCTCGGACCAGCTCAAGTCGCTCCTCGCCGCGCTCGACCGGCTCGGGCTGCACTACGAGGCCATGGCGATCATGCCCGAGCAGGACGCCGAGGCCCCGACCACCCTCGGTTTCGACGTACGCATCAGCGTGCGCGACCTGATCATCGCCAGGGTCGACCCGGGCAGGCCGGTCAAGGTGTCGAACATCCAGGTGCAGCCGTACGTGGTCGACCGGGTGTTCCCGACGCCCCTCGGCCCCTTCGCCAGCCGTAGCGGCTGGGCGTCGGTCGACGCCACCATCGGCGGCCGCATCTTCCGGTTCGTCACGACGCACCTCGAACCGACACCGCCGTTCATCACGCAGCGCACGCAGGCGCAGGAGCTGATCGCGGCCGCGACGAACACGAAGCTTCCGGTGGTGCTCGCCGGTGACTTCAACACCACGGCCAACGACCCGCAGAACCCGACGTTCCCGACGTACCAGTTCCTGCTCGATTCGGGGTTCACCGACGCCTGGCGCGTGAAGCACCCCACCGATTCCGGCCCCACCTGCTGTCAGGCGCCCGACCTGCGCAACCCGGTCTCCTCCCTGACCTTCCGCATCGACCTGGTCCTGTTCCGCGGGGACTTCCGCGTAAAGGACATTCACCGTGTCGGTGAGGAGCAGAGGGACCGTACGCCGTCGGGGCTGTGGCCGTCCGACCACGCGGGCGTCGTCGCGACGCTCCAGTTGCCGCACCCGCGTTCCCGCTAGAACGGCGACCCGGATCCCCGCGACGATCGTCGCGGGGATCCGTGGCTTTCAGCCTTCTGCCGGGAGGGCCGGGGACTGCTCGTGGGGCAGCAGGTAGCGCCACGACAGCACGAAGATCTTCCCCGAGCCGGTCGTGAAGAGCGACCGGCCGTACTCCTGCCCGGCGGGAACCGCCTTGGTGATCGCGCTCGCCGCCGCGCCCTCGACGTCCTTCTGCCAGACCGGGTCGATCGTGCCCGAAGGCTCCGGAACGCCCTGGGGCCACGGCGACGGCTTGCCCTCCGCCGACTCGGCCCCTTCGGCGACCACCCGGACGCGGGTGCCGGCGTAGTCGGCGCCCTCCTCGGCGGCCCGGGTCGCCAGGTCCTCCATCGTCTTCTTCGCGTCCATCAGCTCTTTGGGGTAGAAGTCCGCGAGCTGCTGCAGAGCCGGAACCCGGACCTCCAGCATCTTCCCGTCCTTCCCCCGTACGCCGAGGACGGTGTCCGGCAGGTCCGTCACCGACGGCGCACCCGGCTTCGGCGTCGCGGTCGGCGGCTGCCCGGCCAGGTCATTCTCCAGCCGCGTGACCACCTCGCCCGCCTCGGCATCCGTGAGCGTCATCTGCTTGCTCGCGTCAACGATCACCAGCCCGTCGCCGTACAACACCACCCTCGGCGGACGCAGCACGTTCATGGTCGCGGTGACGAACCCGCCTTCCGCGCCCAACACGGCGACCGGCTGCGCCGGCCCGTCGTCGGCCACGGCGGCCGCCGACGTGTCCGGTTCCACTCCTCCACAGGCCGCGGTCAGCGCCATCACCGCCAGCAGCAGAATCATTCTCAGTCTCATGCTTCACACCACGTAAGGGCCCTCACCTTGGTTCATCCTCGCGGTGTCCCCGTTCCGGACCGCTCCCCGACATGCCCGCGTACGGGGTTTCTCGAGAGAATGGCGCGGGAACCACGTCGCGGCGTGTAGTGTCGGAGTACAGGTTGTGTCGAAGTCCCAGTATGCGTTGAAGCGCTTGCTGAGTTACTGACAGCGAGCGTTACCGTACGGAGCCGAGGCTTTCCCAAGGCGGTCGGTCGCAGCAGCCCGAGGACCACACCCGTGGCTCTCGAGATCGTCTAATCAAGGAGAAAGCAGCATGGCTCAGGGAACCGTGAAGTGGTTCAACGCCGAAAAGGGCTTCGGCTTCATCGCCCCCGACGACGGCTCCGCGGACGTCTTCGTCCACTACTCGGCCATCGACGCCGGCGGCTACCGCTCGCTGGACGAGAACCAGCGGGTCGAGTACACCGCTGGCCAGGGCGCCAAGGGCCCGCAGGCCGAGCAGGTCCGGCCCATCTGAGCGACGCTTCACACCGCCACCGCCGGGCACGCCGAGGCGTGGCCCGTGCTCTGACGGCATCCGGCCCCGGGCTCCTCACGGAGCCCGGGGCTTCGTCATGCGGACTCACGATCTTTTCGGCTCTGGACGTTCGGGCCAGCGCCGCTGTCATTTCGCCATGATCGCCCACGGGTCCGAGTCCCCCTGTACGTGGCCGACGGCGTCGAAGACCGCTGCGGTCACGGCTTCGGGCTGGGACGCCCCGACGGCGTGGGAGGCACCCTCGATCTCATGGGTTCCGCGCGAGCCGGCGCGTTCGGCCATAAACCTCAGCGCCCCGGCCGGGATGTTGAGATCGCGATCACCGTGGACGAACCAGGACGGCTTGGCACGCCAGCCCGGCTCGCTCACCGTCAGCCTGTCGGTCAGCGCCCGTTCGGTTACCGGCCGCTGGGTCGCCGCCATCAGGGCGGCCTCGTCGGCGTCGTTGCCGGACGCCACCTGGCTGATCACCATGCCGCCATAGGAATGGCCGACCAGGACGACCGGCCGTCCGATGCCGGCGATCACGTCGCGCACGTAGGCGGCGTCTCCCTCCACGCTGCGCAGCGGGTTGCCCGCCGCGACAGTGGTCAGCCCGCGGCCGTGCAGACGCTGGATAACGCGGTTCCAGCTCGCCGACTCGGCGAAGGCACCGTGGACGAGGACGACGACGGGCTGTTCTGTGGTGGTCATGGGTTCGCCTTTCCGTAGGTCAGGGCGGCCTCGAGGAGCATCATGAAGTCGTGCGGGGCCGCGTGCCGGTTCAGCGGGCGGACGTGGCGGCGGCGATGACGCTCACCACGGCCTGTGGCCGGGACAACATCGACAGGTGGGACAGCCGTCACATGCGACTGTGGTGGCGACGCCGTCCATGGCCAGCCGGGTTGCTTCCTTGGTAAGGAACATGAGCGTGGGACGGCCCTGCTCGGCCGCGCCGAGCGCGACCAGGAACGCCACAGTTACCCGCTCAGGGTCCTCCAGTCCGGTTGTCAGGCTGATGACAGCTTTTCCGGCCATGATCTTCTTCTTGTCCTTCGTCGAGAGCATGTATCGGTGCCAGTGAGTCAGGGAGCGGGTAGCGGTCCACCACACCGTCGACGAACCTGCCCGCTCGGCGCTGGGGACGGTTGGTGGAGGTCATCGGGACATCCAGAGCGGATTGAGCTACGAGCCACCTGCGTCGCCCCGCTGGCGTGAAAAGGCCTCATCGGTTGCCCCGACGGCCGCACGGACACCTGGGGGCAGCTCGCGGAAGACCGGATCGGGGACGGCGCCGACCGCGGACAGGAGGCCGCTGAAGAACCGGCGCAGACAGACGGCGAGGACGATCTGGAAGATGTCGGCATCGGCCAGGCCGTGCCCGCGCAGGACCGCGATGTCCCCCTCAGTCACGCCGGCGGGATCGGCGGCGACGCGGTCCGCGAAGTCCATGGCCGCTACATCCACCGGCGCCAGCCCCGCATCGTGATGGTCAGCCATGATCGCCCGCAGGGCCACGTCATCGTAGAACCGCTCAAGCAGCGCGGCCGCGTGCGCGAGACCGCAGTACGTGGAACCGAGGCGGCGGGCGGCCGTCAGGGTGACCAGTTCGTACCGACGCGGATCCATACCGGCCCTGACCGCCTCCCCGAGCCGCAGCCATGCGTGATAGACCTCAGGCCGCAGCGCCAGCACCCTCAGATAGTTGGGCACGTATCCCAGGGCGGGCCGCTCAGCTTCGTAAAGGGGTGATTCGCCAGGCGTGCTGAGATAACTCATGTCTCCCCCTTGGGACGGCATCTCAGCGCAGAACGGTAGGTCCTCGCGACGATCCGCGATTGGGGAGAATTCCCTATTTTGCGGGCTTCCGGACTAGGTTCAGCCGGTGCGCTGCAGCAACCGCCTGACCCCGGTTGGCCACACCGAGCTTGTCCAGCACCGCGGAAACGTGGTGGTCGACGGTCTTGACCGACAACGACAGGCGCCCGGCTATCTCGGCATTCGACAGCCCTTCGGCCAGCAGCGCGAGCACCTCCGCCTGGCGCAGCGTAAGGCCGCCGGGGTTGGCGGCCGTCGTCCGGCGAGGGCCACGCGGCACGTGAGTGAAACCGCGCCTTCTCAGCTCCGCCCGCAACCGCACCGCCACCCGCGTGGCCCCCAGCTCGTCCAGGACCCGCAAGGCTTCGGCCGCAGCGCCCTGATCACCGCCCGCCAGTGCCTCGACACGCATATACGCGGCCCCGCGCCGCGCCCACTCCGCAGCCGCGCCGGCCCAGTCTTCGTCGATCATCATCTGGTACGACCGGGCCCCCGCACCGGGCAGCCCGGTATCTCCGGCCCGCCACAACCGATAGGCCAGCTCCCCGATGTACACCGAATGGTTCGCCCTGACGGCCAGGTCCAGGCCGTGTCGGGCCTCCTCGGCGGCACGCTTGGCATCGCCGTACAGCAGGAAGTACTCCGAGCGGGCCGCCGCCACCGGGCAGACCCGCTGCACCTCACCGGTGCGTTCGGCCTGGCGGGCGGCCTCGTCGAGCGTGACCCGCGCCTCGCGTTCGCCACGGGCCGCCTGAATCCGGCCCCGCGCCAGCAGCGCGGGAACCACGGCGACCCCGGCTCGGACCTGCCGATCCAGTGCCGCGTCCGCATCGGCCAGAGCGCCTGCCCAGTCACACCGCACCAGCCGCACCCCCGCTCGCACCCCGAGCAGGTACTGGACGTAGCCGTCGAGGTCCTGTTGGGTGGCGTACGCCAGCGCATGTTCGACCGCCGGTGCGGCGGCTTCGTACTCGGCCAGTTGCACCAGCGAGGTCGCCAGGTTGACGAGTGCCCGGGCGGCGTGATCGGCCAGCCCGAGGGCTGAGGCGCGCTCGTGCACCTCCCCCAGCGCCGCGACCGCGGTTTCGTCACCGCCCGTGAGCCGGGCGGTGCTCACGTTGATCTCAGCGTGGACGGAGGTCTCTACATCCCCCAGCCGAACGGCCAGGGTTCGCGCCCGCTCTCCCCACGAGACCGCCGCCTCCCGCTCGCCCGCAAGCATGTGCAACTGGGACCGGTTGCTGTAGGCCATGGCCAGTTGCCGGCCCGGCAACTCGGTCTCGAGAACTGTGATCGCCCGCGCGGCCGCCTCCCAGGCCTGCCCCGCGTTCCCCGCCCACCAGGCCAACCGAGAGATCCAGCGCAGGTTCTCACCGACCTGCTCGGGTTGCCGCAGATTATCCCGTGCGGCCAGCGCCGCCCACCTGGCCCGCAATCCCTCCTCGGCCAGCCCGGCCAGGTACGCCTGGAACGCGTAGGCCTCCAGCAGCTCGGCCTGCTGCTGGGCCGGTAGCCGATCTGCGTACAGGGCCGCTGACCGATAGTGCGCCGTCGCCTCTCGATGGGCGCCCTGCCGGGCAGCGCCGGCCCCCGCCACCTGCCCGTACCGCAGGACCGCGGCCTCGTCCCCCGCTTGGGTAGCGTGGTGAACCAAGCGGCCCGGGTCGACCTCGGGGACCCCGGCCAGCACGCCCAGCACCCGCCGGTGCAGCGCGGCGCGGCGCGCGGGCGGCAGCGCGTCCTCCACCGCACTCCGCAGCAACTCGTGACGGTACGACACACCGACACCGGACGGCACGAGCACCCCGGCGTCGACGCATATGTCGACCAGGTCCGGCACTCCCGCCACGACAGCGGCGTCGGCGCGAGTCGGGATCACCGACACCAGATGGGCCAGCTCCCGGGCGGGCCGCGGCAACAGCCGCAGCCGGTCCAGGACAAAGTCCTGCACGGTGGCCGGCACCGCCCGCCCCTCCGCCTTCAACAGTTCGGTCACCAGCAACGGGTTGCCGCCGGACAACCGATAGACCAGCTCCGGACCCGCCCGGTCCGGTATGCCTGATTCGCCACGCACTCCCGTGACAGCGGCGACAGTGACACGCGTCGCGTGATCGCGCCGGGCAGGGTCGCAAGGGCGCCCCGCAGCGGGTGCTCGACACCCACCTCATCGTCACGGTAGGTCACCACGAGCAGGACCGGGATTCGACCGATCCGTCGGCCCGACCAGATCAGCCAGTCGAGTGTGGCCTCGTCAGCCCAGTGGGCGTCCTCCACGACAACGACCGGGCGCGCGCGCTGCGGCGGACCGGAGATCTCGTCCAGAAACGCCGTGAAGAGCTCCTCCTGCGCGGCGCCGGCGTTCAGCCGCTTGGCCAGGACACCTCTGGTCTGGCGGCCGATGTCGTGCAGGGGACCAAGGGCCCGTGGAGTGATCAACCGGTCGCAGCCTCCCCAGAGCGCCCATGCCGCCGGCCCGCATCGCCGGACGAACTCGGTCACGAGCACGGACTTGCCGATCCCGGCCTCGCCGGCCACCACCGCCACGCGACCGCCGCGGGCGCTCTCACGCAGAAGGTCGCCGAGGAGATCCAGCGCCCCGGAACGCTCCCACAGCTCCATGCGAACGATAGTAAAGTCAAAAACGCCGCGGAGCGTGACCGCTCGGGACGTTTGGGCTGTTCAATGGTGCTGGTCAGGGGCAGGGTCGAACTGCCGGCCTTCCCCTTCTCACGTATAACAGTCACCCAGCTCGCCGTCGCTCACATCAGGCTAGCCCGTACGCCCAGGCAAGCAGAGATCGTGCCGCTGGAAACTCTCGCCGGTCGGCGATCTGGATTCATATACGAGCGAGGCGGTGTCCGTGACCAAGACCCCGTTCGACCTCGATGACGAGGCTCTGACCGAGGCCGCGAAGCTGCTCGGCACTTCTTCCAAGAAAGACACGGTCAACGCCGCTCTACGAGAATTGGTCGACCGACGCAGACGTGCAGCCGCCATGGCTCGTACGCGCGAGATGGCGGCTTGATCATCAAATGCGGAGTTCGCCGCTCCGACATCACCTTGTCATGGCACGAAGCGAGAGAGAGCTATAGCATTTGAGGACGGCAGTTTTTCGTGACAGTTTATAATTACTGGCGCTTTGCGTAACGAATTCCAGGAAAGGGCTTATGACCGTTTCGTCGTTCGGTGATGAGCTACGTCGTCGCAGGATCCTCAGCGGGTTGTCCTTGACGGAACTCGCCACACGGACCGGATACAGCAAGAGCCACCTCTCCAAGATTGAATCCGGTCGCCAGCAGCCGACGCCTGGGCTCGCGCGCCGTTGCGATGCCGCGTTGAAGGCCGAGGGTGGACTCATCGCCCTCGCCGCGATGCCTGTGTCGTCCCGCTCGAACGACGCGGCTACGCCGCCTTTCGGACCGGAATGGGCGATCCGGTTCACCGCGGACGGCGACGGTGGGTTCGGGACGAACATGCCCGACGACTCGATCCGCCTGCGGTTAAAGGCCGTGCCCGGCTATCTGGAGGCCCCGGGTGACGTGGAAGCACAATCCGCGCTACTGGACGCGACCATGCGACTCGGGCAGACCACTTCCCCAGCGGCTGTCCTGCCAGTGGCGATCGCTCAGGTTCATACGCTGCGTGCCGCGCTGCCGCTGACTCGCGGACGGTCCCGCGCGGCCCTGCTCAGGCTGGCCGCGCGGACAGCCGAGTTCACCGGGTGGATGGCTCAGGAAGTGGGCGATGACAACGCGGCCCTCTGGTGGACCGATCGTGCGGTGGAACTCGCCGTGGAAGGCGAGGACCACGAGCTGGCCGAGTACGCCGATGTTCGACGCGCGCTCGTGACCCTCTACGAGGGGCAGCCGGGCGCGACCGTCAGGCTGGCCGCGCGTGTGCGCGCCGCGCACGACCTCTCCCCGCGCGTACGCTGGCTCGCGGCCCTGCGGGAGGCTCAAGGCTACGCGCTGGCAGGTGAGAACAACCGCTGCGCGGCGGCGCTCGATCATGCGGACATCCTGTGGGAGCGGGCCGGCCGCGAAGGTGTGGTGGACACCAGCCGGCCGCTCGGCACGTCGGTTTCCGTCGATCTCATGAATCACCTGATCCGTGGCTGGTGCCTGCACGACCTTGGCCGTCCCGAAGAGGCCGCGGAGCTCTTCGACCGGTCGAGCCCCGCGACGGCGGCCGGGCCCTCCCGCCGCTCCCGGGTCAGGTTCGCGGTTCGGCAGGCGCTCGCACTGGCCGACAGCGGCGCCACCACGCAGGCCTGCGCAGTGGTGGCCGGCGTGCTCCACGAGATCCGTATCGTCGACTCCGCGACCGTCAGGACCGACCTGAAGTCCTTCGTCTCCCTTATCCGACGCCGCCGGGCGCACTCGGCCGTAGCGGAACTCTGGTCGGAACTGCCATCCCTGCTGGAGCCCCGGTGAGCCGAGATCTGATCTTCATCAGTTTCCGCAACGGCGACGGCGACGTGCTCGCCGACCACATTGACGGGGAGCTCCGCAGACAGTTCGGAGACGACTACGTATTTCGTTCCGGACGGTCGATTCCCCCAGGAATGGCCTTCGACAAGGTCCTTTATGACGCGCTCAACCGGGCTTGCGTGCTGCTCGTGATCATCGGCCCGCGTTGGGCGGGCGTGACCGATTCCGGCGGGCGACGCATCGACGTGCCCGGTGACTGGGTGCGCACCGAGGTGGCGCTGTCGCTCGCCGCCGGGATCCGCGTGATCCCGATTCTGCTCAATAACACACCGTTACCCACCGCCGAGCAGTTGCCCGACGATCTGAAGGAACTGAGTAAACGCCAGACGATCCCTTATCGCACCAAATTCGGTCATCGAGACTGCGCCCACCTTGTCGACGAGCTACGCGAGATTTATGAGATCACCCGTGTTCAGCCGCAATCCGGGCCTGTTCAGTTGCCGTCGGGTACCTCACGAAGGTTGAATTTTCAGGTCCTCGACGACCTGTTGGCGTCCAGGCGCTGGGAGGAGGCCGACAGGGAGACCGCAAGCCTGCTCTGGGCTGCCGCGGGCGGTGATCCGAACACCTCACGTGCGCACTTGATCGAGCCGGACCAGGTCGACGGACTCGCCCGCGACGACGTCCGCTCGATCGACCTGCTCTGGAGACATCGCAGCGATGGACGATTCGGCTTTACTCCGCAGCGTGACGCACTCCGGCAGGCCGCCGGCGACCTGATCGCCTACGGCTCCGCAGTCGGCTGGCGGACGAATCGCTGGATCTTCTATGCCGAAGCGCAGTTCTCACTCGGGGCACCCCGCGGACATCTCCCGATCCTCGGCCCAATCGGCGGCATTCGACCTCCGTGGAAATTGCGTCAGATCCGCGACGGATACGGCTCGATGGGCCGGCTGCCGATCGATTTGGCGCGTTATCTGCGTGACCCGACGTGGGCCGAGCAGGTGCACGCCAGACCTGTGGACGAATCCTTCGGCTGGCAGGAGTACAGCGAGATGGCGTCGCTCGCCATGTTCGAGGTCTATGCGGATGCCGCGAAATTGCAGGGTCGTCGGCTGCGGAAAATACTAACGGAGGCGCCCGCTCGCAGGATGTTCGCGAACTACACCCAATTGATCTCCGTTGTGTGGGCAATCAATCGGCCCCGCCTGCTTGACCGGCTGGGCGGATGAAGCCACCTGGCCAGTATGCCGGACGAGGCCAGTCTCCGGCATCGGCCGATGAAGCACAAAAGCCCGCTCCGCTGGCGCGCGTGAGTCATCGAGCCCGACGCGCGCCGGCACCCCCGTTCCTACGCTGACTGCTATTCCTCATAAGCAGGGAAACCACGGAACTGTTCGAACCTCACCAGCTCGGCTACTTTGAAGATCGTGTAGAAGCGGATTAGGCGCGCCTTGTCGGACGAAGCGGTGCTGCCGACCGCCACGTGAAAAAGAACGGCATCCATGTTGTCGACGTCGGCTACCGAGGAGGTGCTGACGAACGCGTCAATCGCGTCGATGGCCGAATTGTCGTCCATCTTCAACCAGCGGTCCACGGTGACCATGTAGCTACCGGCTTGAAAAAGTTCACCTGCCGTCTGCAATATGCGCTGTTAGTCAGGCATGGTTTCCTTCAGTCGTCGAATTCGAAGCTCAGGCTCTCCACCGGCGTACGGCGCCTGGCATGGGAGGCATCGGCACCTGAATCAGGCCGGCGACTTCGCCTCCTGTCAGTTTGTGCTGTTCTTCTTGTTCTTGCTGGCGATCGCGGCGCTTGCGACGGCCGCCGCACCCAGAATGGCCGCGCTCCGCGTGATGGCACGGGACCGCCTGCGTGATGCATTCGCGTACTCGATGGCCTTCCACAGCCCGAAGATTCCGCTGATAATTGCGGAGAGGATCATTACGGCATCCATGGTGGAACCTTCTTTTCCGGATCGAGAGCGATCCTCTGGGATCACGGTACATCAGCAATAGTCGCGACGATCAGGGTGTCCGATCCAGAGGCGCACGGCCTCCACTTGCCATGAAACCGTGAAACACCTTCTCACCAGGCAGAGCGCGGTACTTCTTGTCTTACCAGGAGCCCAGGGGCGCGACTCAGTACGGCGAGGACCGCCATGACTCACAGACGATTGAAGATCCGACTGAAAGGCTTCCGTCGTCGACGTGATCGTCTCCACCGGTCACGAAAACGTTACGAGCTCGAGTAATGGCGTCTGGAATCTGACTCAGGAGACGCTTGCCATGGCGAGGGCGTCGCGGCGTTCCTGGAGATGGGCCCATCCCACGAGGCCGAACAGGACGGCGAGGAGGACGCGTTCGCGCAGGAGGTCGGGGTCGGCCCGGCCAGCAACTGTCAACGCCAAGGACGAGAGCCACATTGTCGTCAGTCTTGTCGTCAACGCTCAACAAGAACGCCCCGGCCATGATGGGCTCGGGGCGTTTGGGCTGTTCAAAGATGGTGGTCAGGGGCAGGGTCGAACTGCCGACCTTCCGCTTTTCAGGCGGACGCTCGTACCAACTGAGCTACCTGACCTCCGGCGGCTGCCGCCGTACGCGGTCCTGACGGGACTTGAACCCGCGACCTCCACCTTGACAGGGTGGCGAGCACTCCAAACTGCTCTACAGGACCTTTATGTCCGGGGGGGCTTTCGCTTCCCCGTGTTGTTCGGCTCGCCTAGCTTACCAGCTTCCGGGAGGTCTTCGACCTTCCGTCATCCGGCGCGCCCGACGCGCTCCACGTGCCCCCAACGGGATTCGAACCCGTGCCGCCGCCTTGAAAGGGCGGTGTCCTAGGCCGCTAGACGATGGGGGCTCAAGGCTTCCGCCCTGTTCCGTGACGCCTTCCGTCGGAGACCCCTGAAGCATAGGGGACGTTTGCCCCTGATGCCAAAGCGACCGGCGACGGTGAGCCGCTGCCGGTTGCCGTCGGCGACGGCGGTGCCTGCGGTGACTCGGGAAAAATTGTACGACCAGGGTCCGGCTCGATATGACGCTCACACTGGATCCACTGCTCGCCCAGGCCGCCGACCGTGATGTCGTCCCAGGCCTCCAGGCGGTGGCTGCTCTTGTTGAAGTAGAGCACCGAGGCGGTCAGCGGGGTCGGCTCGTCGTGTTCAAGGCCGCGCAGGCCGGCGCCTCCGGTGGATCCCTGGATCATCAACCGGGTGCCCGAGGGCAGCAGCTCGGTGGACCGCGCGTGGACGTGCCCGCTCAGCACGAGCGGGACATACCCGGACAGGCCGCGGCCCACGGTCGGGTCATGGACGGCCGCGATGTCGGCGGCGATCTTGTCGGGGGCCGAGGTGGAGGCGGGCCGGGGCCACTCGCGCGGCGCCAGCTTGGCCGCGTTGGCCCGGCCGAGGTCGAGAAGGGTCTTGCTCTCGTCGCCCTCCGCCTGCACGGACTTGTCGGGGGTGAACCTCGGGTCGCCGATGCCGTAGACGGTCAGCCCCTTGACGGTGGCCGCGGCGCCGTCCAGCACGATCGCGTTCTTCTGCTTGGCGACCGCCCGCTGGGTCGTCAGGGAGTCGTGATTGCCGCGCACATAGACGTACGGCACGCCGAGCGTCCCGATCTCCTTCACGAACTCGTTCTCGGCCTTCGTCCCGTGGTCGCTGATGTCGCCGGTGTCCACGATGAAGTCGACCTTGAACTGGTCCTTCAGCGACTTGATCACGTTCCAGCCCAGCGGGTTGATGTGCAGGTCGGAGACGTGCAGCACGCGGATGGTGCCCGGGTCGGGATCGAAGATGGGCAGGGTCGACCCCGCCTCGTACAGCTGGGACACGTTGGTCACCAGCTTGGCGAGCTGGCCGCGATATTCGGAGAACTTGGTCACGATCGACTCGGCGCTGCCGACCAGGGACGGCACGCCCGTGAGCAGCCCGGTATACCGGGGCTCGGCGATCGAGCGGGGGTTGAAGGTCAGCGCGGAGACGCCGCCGAGGACGGCGACCAT
Organism: Microbispora sp. CL1-1; assembly: GCF_012034195.1. NCBI lineage: Bacteria > Bacillati > Actinomycetota > Actinomycetes > Streptosporangiales > Streptosporangiaceae > Microbispora > Microbispora sp. CL1-1. The sequence goes on along the minus strand of NZ_JAATEK010000065.1, from coordinate 2,177 downwards.
CACCAGCGAGCCCGCCGCGGTCCAGGCCGCCCGCGACAGCCGCCGGAAGACGACCAGGCCGGTGATGAACCCGAAGACGACGGCGAACAGCGCCGCGCGCACGACGAGGCTGCGCAGCCCGGCGATGACGTCGGCCTCGATGGTCGTCGGCAGCCGGTCGGCCCACCGGGGGTTCTTGAGGATCTCCTCCGCGACCTCCGGGTGGACCGCCTCGATCGTCAGGTCGAGCCGCAGCGGGGCGTCGTGGCTGTTGAAGCTGAGCGTCCCGAGAGGCCGTACGTCGATGACGGTCTCCCCGCTCCACGACGGAGCCAGGGACATCCCGACGTCGGCAGGCCCGACCGGTGTGTCCACCTTGGCGCCGAACGTCATCCCGAGCCATCCGCCGACCACCGCCACCAGCAGGACCGCGAGCACACGAGCGGACACCCGGGCGGGCCGGCTGCCGAAGGTCCTGCGGGCGTACGCCCTCAACCGCGAGTTCTCCATCCCTTCCTGACTACCCGAAGTTGCGACTGCTTTGGTTGCCAGGACTCGGCGTTCCGGTTACCGGGTCTCCAGGCGGGCCCGCATTCCGGACAGGATCAGCGCCATGCCGTGCTCGAAGGACGCGTCCGTCTGCGGGCCCTTGGTCTCGGCCATGACGGCGCGCACGTTCGGGTACGGCGCGAGGCCCTCCAATGCCTCCGCGAACAGGGCCGGATTCAGCATGCCCCGTTCCTGGTCGGCCTGCTCCTCCAGGACGAATCCGCCGAGGAAGCTCGCGAGCGTGCCGAGACCCCACATCGCGTCCGTACGGGTGAATCCCACGCGTTGCAGCGACTCCAGGATGGTCTCGACGGTCCGCAGCGTGGCCGTGCCGGGGTGGGTGCCGGCGGTGAGGCGCGCGGTGTCGCGGTGCGACTTGAACACGCGGCGCTGGCCCCTGCACCACTCCGCCAGCCATTCCTCCCACGACTCCCCCTCGGCGAGCGGCCGCAACGGCTCCTGTACGGAGATCGCCTCGGCCATCGCGTCCAGGAGCTCCTGCTTGTTCTTGAAATGCCAGTAGAGGGCGGGGGCCTGCACGCCCAGCTCGGTCGCGAGCCTGCGCAGGGTCAGCTTCTCCAGCCCCACCTCGTCGAGCAGCCGGATGGCGGTCCTGACGATCGTGTCGCGTTCGAGTGCCACGGTTGACAGCTTAACGGCGTTCAATGCATCCTTAACGTTGTTAAATTTAACTGCGTTAAGGAGATGCCGTGATCCATGCGGAAGGAGTACGCAAGCGGTTCGGCACCCGCGAGGCGCTGCGAGGCGTCGACCTCGACGTGCCGCGCGGCTCGGTGTGCGGCCTGCTCGGGCCCAACGGCGCCGGAAAGACGACGATGGTCCGCATCCTCACCACGCTCATGCGCCCGGACGGCGGCTCGGCCCGGGTGGCCGGCTGCGACGTGGTCGCGGACTCCGAACGGCTCCGCTACCGCATCGGCCTGGTGGGCCAGCACGCCGCGCTCGACGAGCTGCTGACCGGCCGCCGCAACCTGGAGCTGTTCGGCCGGCTCTATCACCTGCCCCGCCGTACGGCCCGGCAGAGGGCCGAGGAGCTGCTGGAGCGGTTCGGCCTGGCCGAGGCGGCGAACCGTCCGGTGCGGACCTATTCGGGCGGCATGCGCCGCAGGCTCGACCTGGCCGCCGGCCTGATCGTCAGCCCGCCGGTGCTGTTCATGGACGAGCCGACCACCGGCCTCGACCCGCGCAGCCGCCTCGCGCTGTGGGACGTGCTGCGCCGGCTCGTCGCCGAGGGAACGACCCTGCTGCTCACCACGCAGTACCTCGACGAGGCCGACCACCTGGCCGACCGGATCGCCGTCATGGACGCCGGGCGGGTGGTCGCGGCCGGGTCGCCGTCCGAACTCAAGGCGAAGGTGGGCGGCGACCGGGTGAGCGTGGCCTTCCGCGAGGCCGCGGACCTGGCTCCCGGCGTCGAGGCCGTACGCGGCGTGCTGCCCGGCGAGCCCGAGATCGACGCCCCCGGACGGCGGCTCTCCGTGCCCGTCTCGGACGGCGCCGCCTCCCTGGTCAGGGTCGCCGCGGCCCTCGACGCCGCCGGTGTCGGCGTGGAGGACCTGGGGCTGCGCCGCCCGACGCTGGACGAGGTGTTCCTGGCGCTCACGGACGCGCCGGCCGGGCAGAAGGAG
>NZ_JAATEK010000064.1:0-25815 GCF_012034195.1 Microbispora sp. CL1-1 | reverse complement strand
ACTCCAGATCGCCTTGCAGCTCTGTTAAGAGCTGTTCCTGGTACGCCCGCTGCTGCTCCCGAATCGGTCTCATCGGTTCCATGCCCTTGTGCTCCTTCGTCTCGGCTGTCCGGGCGTCTGCGTGTGCGCCCGTGCCGAACGAGCTTCTGACGAGGGCTGGAACCTCTCCACCACGACTAAGGGACGTCTAGGGACGTCTTGTGTTACCGTCGGCCACAGAGCCGACCACCCAGGAGGCCCGCACCATGAGCGACACCCTTCGCCAGGCCCTCGCCAAGGCCCGCCTCCAGCCCGTGGACGTCGCCAGCGCCCTCGGAGTCGACCCCAAGACCGTCGCCCGCTGGCTCAAAGGCCGTGTCCCCTACCCTCGTCACCGCTGGGCGCTCGCCGACCTCCTGCAACTCGACGAAGGCGACCTCTGGCCCGACGTCGCCCAACCGCGGCGAACCATCTCCCACGAGGTGAAAGCCGTCTATCCTCACCGCTGGGCCGTACCGCAGACCATTTGGCGCCAGCTCTTCCAGGGCGCGACCCGTGAGATCGACATCCTGACCTACAGCAGCCTGTTCCTCGCCGAAGACACCGGCATGATCCACCTCCTGGCCAGCCGAGCCCCCGCAGGCGTCAAGGTCCGTATCCTCCTCGGCGACCCCGATAGCCCCGAGGTAGCCGCACGAGGAGTCGAAGAAGGCATCGGAGCCGATGTCATGGCCGCCCGAGTGCGCAATGCCCTCATGCTGTACCGGCCGCTTCGCGAAGTCGACGGCGTGGAAATCCGGCTCCACCGCACGGTGCTGTACAACTCGATCTACCGGGCCGACGCCGAGCTGCTGGTGAACGTCCATGCCTACAGCGTCCCGGCAGCCCAAGCCCCAGTGCTGTACCTGACGGCCACCAAGGACGAAGACAGCACAGCCGTGTACCTCATCAGCCTCGAACGCGTCTGGGCCACAGCCGAACCACTCCGCTGACGACCCGTACCGCGTGTCTAGTCCCATGAGATGCCTGACGTTTCTGTCCCAGGACATGGGCGACAGGTGATCTAGGAAACACGGTCGACCTTGCGGGGTCGGTGAGCTTTGTGGTTCCGAATCGGGATGTCCGTCGTCCGCCGCACCGTGCGCGGCCCCTCGTCCAGGTCGATCGTGAAGGTGGTGTCGCTGACGTGCACGGTGACGACCTCACCGGCGTGCTGACGGCCCAGGGAGACGGTCTGACGGCACATCATGATCACGCCAAAAGAGTTGGCCCGGCGCTGCACCGTGACCGGTGACCGGGCCAGCACAGGAGGCGGGCCGGCGGGACGGGCACCGCGCAGCAGCAGGCACTTGGGCCAGATCAGCGGGTTGGGCCGGGTCCGCAGCAGCTCGCGGGTGTCAGGGTCGAGGAACATCAGCGTGGTCTCCTCGATCCGGATCGTGACCCGGCGCCCGGCCAGGATCTCGGCGGCCAGCAGGTAGCGCCCGCCCAGGCTGACCATGCCGTACTTGGTCACCGTCCGCTCCACCTCGAGCGCGGCATCGGTCTCGGCCTGCGGCAGCGGGGACGGCCCGGCGGCACGGCCGCCGCGGGCGAACAACGCGGCCAGGTCCGCCGTCGACAGATGCGAGCGCAGGCTCTTGAGCCGCACCCCACCGGCCAGCAGATGGATCACATCCGTATCGGCCCAGAAGGTGAGCACCTGCCCGGCGCGAGAGGTCCCGAGCCAGAACTACTTGCCCGCCACGCCGAGGTTGCCGCTGGGCGGCACCACCCGCTCGAACTCGATGGGCCCGCCCTGCCACACAGCAGACACCGGGGCCGGTTCCGCCTGCCCAGCCTGTTCGCTGCCAACCACGGCGGACGGCTCCTGGCGCCTGGGGTCCGCAACCTCGGCAGGCAGCTCAGCGGCGGCAGAAGAAAGCTGCGGCGCTGTGGCCAGGATGGGCGGCACCCGCAGCGGCAGCAGTTCTCGCTCAGCCTCCGGGACCGGGATGAACCGCTCAGACGGGCAGGCCATGCCCAGGCTCTGATGCGGCCGCACGGTGTTGTAGCCGGCCACCCAGGCACCCAACGCGGCCTGCACCGCGCCCAGGTCCTCAAACGGGCCGGCGTCGTCGAGTAACTCCCGGCGCATGCTCTGATGAAACCGCTCGACCTTCCCCGTCGTGGTCGGCGAGCGCGGCTGGGTGAGCCGGTGGGTGATGCCGTTGTCGCGGCAGATGCGGTCGAACAGCACCTCACCGCCGTGCCCGAACCGCGCGGTGAACTGCTTGCCGTTATCGGTGAGCACCTCACCCGGCGCCCCGAGCGCGCCCAGCGCCTCGACGAAGGCCAGGCAGACCGCACGTCCGGTGGCCCGCACCACCGCCTTGGCGATCACGCAGTAGCGGGAGTGGTCATCGACGCCGGTCACGATCTTGACCTCGCGGCCATCGGTCAAGAACACCCCGCCGACGATGTCCATCTGCCACAGCTCCATCGGCGCGTCCCGCTCCCAGCGGCGGAAGACCTGCTTACGGCGGCCCGTCCCGGGCTGGATCAGGCCATGACGCACCAGGGCCCGATACACCCCCATCCGCGACGGCACCGGAACCGCGCCCCGCCGGGCGACCTCATGCGCGAGCCGGACCGGACCCCACCGCGGATGCTGGCGCCGCAGCTCGCACACCAGCACCTCCACCTGCGCCGGCATCTGGGAGGGAGACGAGTGCGGACGCCGTGAGCGATCCACCAACCCGCCCAGGCCCGATTCCCGATAGCGCGACACCCACCCCGACAACGTCTGCCGGGCCACCCCCACCTCGCGCGCGACCTCGGTCACCGTCGCTCCGGCCAAGACCGCCAGCACCGCCCGATACCGCTGCTCGACAACGGACAACTCCACCAGGGCCAATCCCGGCCTCCTGACGCGCGACGCCCGCAAACGACGCACGCCAGACTGACCGACAACGGCACCTGTCACCCATGTCTTGGGACTGGAGTGTCAAGCATCTCCCGGGACACGACAGACGACCCGTCCCGCGGCCGGAAGCAACTTTTCTTCTCGCTATTAAAGCGGCCCGCCTACGGCGGCCCGCGTCGCGCGCTGGTCGGCCAGCCGGCCCGGCTGCGGCTCTTCGGCCGGTCCCGGCCGGCGCCGCCCGCGCGCTCCCAACCGCAAGGGCGGAACGCCCAGACGATCGCGAATTCCACCGCGGCCAGGAGGACGACCAGGGCGACGCGGTCCAGCTCGCCGAGGCACTCGGAGGAAGAGCCGCAAGGGGCTCCGCCCCCTGCACCCCCGGCCCTCCGACGGAGATGCGCTGACAGCCAACCCCTGTGGGAGGTCTCAGAGCTGACCTGGGGCGGTGCAGGTGGGATGGTCATCTCCTCGCCGGCCACCCCGAAGGGATGCCAGACCAGCCGCCCAAGGTCAAGCCGTCGAGTGCGGGCAGGACAACCAGCAGGCGCGGAAGGTCACCGGGAGCATGTACACGCAAACGACGGCTTGACCCCAGGCGCCCGGCCCGGCATGGCTACGCCTGCCCGACGAGGAGATGACCAAACGCCTCGGCGTGACGTATGGCGTGCTGCGGCTCTACCAGCAGGAGGTTCAAATCAAAATGGTGGACGTATACGACATGCCCAACTTTCGCCAAGGCAGTCTGGATGACCGCCGCCGTCAGCGACAACCCGAACAAGGTCGACGTCAGGCCGGATAGAGGGACCTCTGCCCCGAGAGGAGCCCCCGAAATTCCAGGGCGGAGTTGTCGAACTCGAGGGATAGCGTGGCCTTTGTGTCGGCAGGCGATTCGAGGGGCTCTAGGCGTGGTCGCCCTGCTGCCCCATAGGATTCGGGTCTGCAGGCTCGTGTCTCGTGGGCCTGGGCTGGCATGGCGAGCGTGAGGCGGGTCGGACGTAGATGGAACAGGTCGGCTTGGAGATCGGGCAGCTCGACGAAGGCGAGAAGGTCGAGCCGGACGCCCTGGCCGACGACGAGGACATTGACTTCATCACCGGCAAGCGGATCAAGCTCAAAGGCAATGAGCCGGTACGGCAGGCCGTGGCGCTGGCCCTCGCCTACGAGTACCGCATCCCGGTCGAGGACATGGAGCGGGACTACCCGATCCCGGTGGACGTGGTCGGCAAGCGCCGGGGCAGCAAGAAGGCCGACATCGCGATCTTCGAGCACGGCAAGCCGCATACCCTGGACAACCTGCGCCGGGTCGTGGTGTGCAAGCCGCAGCCGAAGCTCGGGCGCAGCGTCACCAAGCTCCGCACCTTCCAGCAGGCGGCGAAGGACCTGGAGGAGCTGGAGGAACTCCTCGGGACAGAGGCGACTCCGCAGATCCGCTACGGCATGTGGACGAACGGGGTGGACCAGTTCTTTCTCCACAAGTCCACAAGCAGGTTCGGCGCGACCTTCGAGCAGCTTCCCTACTGGCCGGTGGCGGAGGAAACAGACGAGGAGTTGAGCGGCGCCCGCCCGTCCGTCGGCCGCTTCCGGCTCGGTGAGGCCGGGGCCCTCAAGACGGCGTTCCGCCGCTGCCACAACTACATTCACGGCAACGAGGGCATGCCGAAGGACGCGGCGTTCTGGCAGTTCCTCTACCTGCTCTTCGCCAAGATGCACGACGAGAAGGTGAGCCGCAGGAACGGCACGCCACCGGAGTTCTATGCGTTGCCCCGGGAGCACAACGACGAGGCAGGCCGTAAGGCCATCAGGGAGCGCGTGCTGCAGCTTTTCGACGTCGTGAAGAAGGAATACGACGTCTTCAGTGCTCGTGACGAAATCACTCTGTCCGACCGTGCCATCGCGTTCATCGTGGGCGAGCTCGGCTCCTACAACCTGAGCGGGACCGACGCCGACGTCAAAGGGCTGGCCTACCAGGAATTGGTCGGCACCAACCTGCGGGGTGACCGCGGGCAGTATTTCACCCCGCGCAACGCGGTCGAGTTCATGGTCGACATCCTCGACCCGCAGGAGGATGAGACGGTCCTTGACCCCTGCTGCGGCACTGGCGGCTTCTTGAGGGAGACACTTCGTCACCTGCTCGACAAGTGGCGGGAGCGGGAAGGAACGGCTGGGCAGCCTGACACTGTCGAGCAGCTTGACCAGCACCAGGAGCGGCTTCGCGACTACGCTGACCGTCACCTGTTCGGCGCCGACTTCGACCCATTCCTGGTCAGAGCGGCCAGCATGAGCGTGATGATGCTCAGCGGCGCACCGGGCAACACCTTCCACATGGACTCACTTGCCTTTCCCGAAGGGCATCTCTCCGGTGTCGCGCCTGCCAACGAGAAGATCAGTCTGGGTACCGTCGATGTGGTCCTCACCAACCCGCCTTTCGGCACGGACATTAAAATCGAGGACAAGGACATCCTTGATCAGTACCGTGACGGCGTCGCCCAGTCTTGGTCCCGCAATCGAGAGACCGGCGAATTGGTCACCACCGGAAGCGCCAATGCGATGTCTCCCGAGCAGCTTTTCGTGCAGCGCGCCGTGCAGTGGGTGCGCGAAGGCGGACGGGTCGGCATCGTCCTGCCGAACGGGATTCTGTCGAACCCCGGGCCGGCAGACGAAGCGATCCGCCGATGGATTCTGAAGAACTGCTGGGTGCTGGCCAGTGTGGAGCTGCCGGTAGAGGCCTTCATCCACGAGGCCGGCGTGAACATCCTCACGACGCTGCTTTTCCTCAAGCGTAAAACTCGCAACGAGATCATCGATGAGACGATGTCAGGCAAGCAGCAGGACTACCCGGTCTTCATGGCTGTCGCGGAGAAGGTGGGCATCGACCGCCGAGGCAACAAGGTGTACCGCCGTCACCCCGACGGGGAGATCATCGCGGAGGCGGACCCGAATGAGGAACCCCGGACCTGGGTCCGGAACGGCGAGGTCATCACCATCCCACCGCGCAGACGCAAGTTGATCGACAACGATCTCCCCGAGATCGCCCGTGCGTATAAGCGGTTCCGGGAGAGGTATCCGGAGCCGGGGGGGCCTCGTTGATTACCAGGATCGAGGTTCACAACTACCGGTGTTTTTCTGAACTCAGCGTCGACTTGGGCCGCTACCACGTGCTTGCAGGCGCGAACGGCGCCGGCAAGACCACGCTCCTGGACATCCCCAGCCTTCTTGGCGACATGCTTGGTCAGCGCGTCGTCGCGGCGTTCCTGGAACGCCGTGAGCATGACAGGCCGGCCCGCGCTGGCACGCTGACCGATCTGCTGCACAAGGGCCAGGGCGACACCATCGCCTTCGCTGTCGAGGCACGGCTGGCGGAGCCGATCGTCGAAGCGTTGGCCGGAGCCAGTCAGGTCCGGCTCGGCAACCGTCCGGTGCCGACTCATCTCCGATATGAGTTGCGTCTGGAGGTCACTACCCGGGAACTCGCCGTGGCAGACGAGTACCTCTTTCTGTTCGCGGATACGGAGACACCGCCAAAGGCGGGGAAGTTCCCCCAGGGGAGGACCGTCAGCGGAACGGCGCTTGAGCAGTCCGACTGGCAAGCGGTGATTCTCCGCGAGGGGCGTTCGCCCACGCGATTTATCCCGGAGACCACCACGCAGAGCACGGATATCCCGCCGCTGCGCGTGCCATCCAGTCGGCTTGCGCTGGGAACGGTCCCGGCGGATCCCGATCTCTTCCCCGCCGCGCTGTGGCTGGGGCAACTCCTCCGTGAAGGTGTGGTCTTCTTCGACCCCGCGTGGGAGACGCTGCGTCGCCCGTCCCCGCCAGGCCATCCGTCACGGCTGCTGCCGTCCGGAGAGAACCTGCCCTGGCTCGCCCTGGGTATGCAGGAGTCCCACCCCGACCGCTTCAACGCGTGGATCGATCACGTCCGTACGGCGTTGCCGCAGGTACGCGCGATCCAGGCGGTCGAGCGGGAGGAAGACCACTACGCCTACTTCTCGGTGGAATACACCGGTGGCTATCGCGTCACTTCCTCCGGGCTTTCCGACGGCACCCTGCGCATTCTGGCGATGACGCTGCTGCCATACCTGGATGATGGGGTCATGCCCGAGCTGCTCGTGACCGAGGAACCGGAGAACGGCATACACCCGCGGGCGATCGAAACAGTGGTGCAGTCGTTGAGCTCGCTATACGACACGCAGGTGTGGGTCTCCACTCACTCACCGATCGTGCTCGCGCACACCGACCTCGCGGACGTGCTCGTCGCCCGGCTCGATGACGACGGCACTGTCAACGTGATTCCCGGCAATCAGCATCCCCAGCTCCGCGACTGGCGTGGCTCGCTCGACATCGGCACGCTCTTCGCCGCCGGGGTGCTTTCGTGAGTGCCCCCGCAGTTCATGGCCCCGATGGCCGTACTCCATTCCCCATTGCCTCCACCACCGTCGCGGGAGTCTTCTCGTGGTCCAGCCTTCCGGCAAGCGCGATGTCATCTTCCTGGTCGCCGACGGTGGCATGGAGCAGGTGCTACGCGGGTTCTTCGGCCGTGACCACTTCCACCGGTCTTTGCGCTGCGGGCCGTTCGCGTTCGACCCGGCGAAGGATGTCGTCGTAGCGCCGACCAAGGACCCGGGTGTGTACGGCACGGCCCGAGAGTTGTTACGCCCTTACGAGCACTCGCATGAGCGTGCCGTGGTGATGCTGGACGCGGATTGGGCGGGCAGCCCCGGCGCGACGGCCATTCAGACGCACATCAAGGAAGCGCTGACCGGCGTCTGGAACGAGTTCGCCGTGGTCGTGATCGAGCCGGAGCTCGAGGCGTGGATCTGGCAGGACAGCCCACACCTCGCCGAGGTTTTCAAGTGCCCTGACTTTCGCGCCCTGCTCGAACGCAGCGGACACTGGCCGGCGGACGCGCCCAAACCGTCTGATCCGAAAGGCGCTCTCGAGCACCTGCGCCGTCGCCACAACGTGAAGGTGTTCAATGCTGACTTCGGCAAGATCGCCGCAAGGGTGTCGGTGCGGCACTGCCAGGACGTCGCCTTCCATCATCTCTGTGATCACCTGCGGGCCTGGTTCCCGCCACAGCACGACTTCTCCACCCACGGCCGCCGGGAGCATCGATGAGAATCAGCAAGGACCTCGACAACCCGGTACGTGCGAGCTGGTTCGCCGACCAGAGCTATCGCCTCGACGCCAGTCCCTACTTGTCGGGCGCTTACGAGGCGAGGAAGCTCCTGGAACGTCTGCCGAAGACAGTCCCGCTGGGGTTGCTGACCCGACAGCACAACGGGGTTTTCCATGCCGGTCGTGTTTCCCGGCGCTGGGTAACGGATCGAAATCACGGCGTTCCCTTCTTCTCCAGCACTGACATTCTGGAAGCCGACTACTCGCACCTTCCATTGATCTCGAAAAAGTCTGTGCAGGAGAATCCGAAGTTGACGATTCGGCGTGACTGGATTCTCATCACCAGATCCGGGACGGTCGGAAGGATGGCTTACGCTCGTCCGGATATAGACGGATATGCGTGCAGTGAGCATGTGTTGCGGGTGGTGGCGAATCAAGGTGTTGTCCTGCCTGGCTACCTTTATGCATTTCTGGCAAGTCCGTACGGTATCCCGATGGTCGTCAGTCAAGCATCTGGATCTATTATTCAGCACATAGAGCCGGACTATATAGTTGACCTGCCGGTGCCGAGGTTTGAGCCTGTTATTGAAGGGCGAATCCACAAGCTGATCCAGGAAGCGGCCGACCTGCGCGCCAAGGCCCAAACTGGTGTCACCCATGCCACGCGCGACCTGTTTGAGAGTGCGGGCTTGCCTGAACTCGCGGATTTCGCCTGGCATAAGCAGTCGCGAGCGACCGGATTTACAGTTCAGGGCATAACGACCGCGTCCTTGCGGGCGCTCAATTATGACGCTCGTGCGCGGCGTATCGCGGATCTGGTTCGTGGCGTCGATCACATAAGTCTCGGTGAGATATGTGCTGAAGGAGAGCTGGCACGAGGAAATCGATTCTCAAGGATCCCGGTAGACCGCGGTAATGGCGTCAGGCTTATCGGTCAGGAGCATATCTTCTGGCTGCGCCCGGAGGAGCGATGGATAGCCCTTAAGCCTGGTGAAATTGCCCAACTCAGAGTTGTCGATGAGACGATTATGGTCGCTTGTCAAGGTCTCCTCACGGAGAGGTCTCTGATTGGTCGGGCTGCATTTGTGTCCGGTAGTTGGACCCAATACGTTTACTCGGAGCATCTCCTTCGTGTCAGATCGGGTATAGGCGGAATTCCAAACGCCTATCTATTTGCCTTCCTGCGCTCCGAGGCGGCATTTCGAATGCTGCGGTCCTTGTGTGCGGGAACAGGCCCGCAGGATATTAACTACATATTGCGCAAGCAGATCCCCGTACCCCTGTGCGCGCCGGAGGATCGGGAGCGGATCGCGGAGACGGTTCGTCAGGCGTATCGGTGGCGGGACGAGGCCGACATGAAGGAAGATCAGGCTTTGGCTCTGCTCGGCGATGCAGTGAGAGAGGCGGCTGGCTAGGCATGGCGCGGATTCTCGGTGGCGGCCCCCCGGTCAACGAGGCAGAGCGTCTCACCATTGCGCATCTGCGCGATCACGCCCCCGAGCACTGGCTGGTGCTGCACAACATCGAGATTCCCGTGCGTGGGGACGCCTACGAGGTGGATCTGGCGGTCGTCACCGACCACTCGCTGTGCCTGATCGACGTGAAGGGCGTCCACGGCCGCATCGAGGTCATTGGGCGCAAGTGGCATCCGGAGCGGCGGGAGCCGTACGGCTCGCCGGTGGCCAAGCTGCGCGGACACGCACGCGCCTTGAAGGGCCTTTTAGAGCGGTCCGACCGGGCGCTCAGCCGCGTCTACGTGGACGCGCTGGTCGTGCTCACGGCGGACGACGCCGTACTGATCGACCCGAACGACCGGCCCGACGCCGACGCGAACGACGTGACGACGGTGCGCGAACTCGTGCCGACGCTCAGCGACGTCAGTCGCGTCCGGCAGGGTTTCATCCGGGATGTTCGCCCGTACGGTGAGCGACTGGTCAACGCGCTCACCGGGAGCGTGCGTCATCCGACCGGCCCTCAGCGGTTCGGCAACTGGGAGGTGGTGGAGCGGCTCGGCGGCACGGAGGAGGTCACAGAACACCGCGCCATCAACGCCACGACCCGAGCGCCGGAAAGGGTCCGGTTGCGGGTCTACACAGTCGACCCGTACCAACAGGACGAGCAGCGGGCCGCCGAGCGCGTCGCGATCGCCAACGCCTACGAGGTGCTCGCCCGGATGCCGGCCCACGAATGCATCGTGCGGCAGCGCGACTTCTTCTCCAGTGAGGACGAGAGCCGCTTCGTCCTGGTGCTCGACGACGCTCACGGTCGGCCGCTCCGGCTGTTCCTCGGCAATCCCCGGGAGGCCCTCACCGCCGACGCGAAGATACGCGTGATCGGCGACATGCTGCGCGGGCTCGCGCACGCGCACGCGCACCGGGTCATCCACCGGGCGCTCACGCCCGACGCGGTGCTGGTCACCGGATCGGGCCGGGGACTGCTGACCGGCTTCGACTACGCCAGACCGGAGACGCCACGCGACCACACCGTGGTGAACCGGCTGGCCGACGCGCTCAATCCCTTCTACGTCGCGCCCGAATGCCAGGAACGCGCGCAGGCGATGACCCGAGCCTCGGACGTCTACGCCGCCGGTGTCATCGCCTACCAGCTGCTTACCGGGGAGCTACCGTTCACCTCCACGGCCGACCAGTGGGAGCGGGGAAGCGTGCTGCCGGCGGAGCCCATGGAGGACGCTGGTCTCCCGCAATGGATGGCCGAGCTGCTCCAGAAGATGTGCGCCCGGGCGCCGTCCGCCCGGCTTACCGCGGCGGAAGCGTACGAGGCGCTGGCCCGTGGTGAGCGAGGTGGGGGAGCGGGAAACGGTGGCGGGCGTGCCAGCGGCGGAACGAGCGGGCCGGGCCTCGACTACGACAACCTGCCCGAGGGCTATCAGCTCACCCCTCAATACACGGTGCAGCGCAAGCTCGGAAGGGGCACGTACGGCGCGGTCTACCAGGTCTACGACAACCTGGCCGGCACCGACCAGGCCATCAAGATCGTCATCAGAGACCGGGAGTCGGTGGTCGAGCGGCTGCGCCAGGAATACCAGGTGCTGCGCGGGCTGAGCCACCCCAACGTGGTGAAGGTCGAGGGCGCGGCCTACCTGGACGGCGAAGGGCGCTACCCCTACCTCATCTTCGAGTATCTGGATGGGCAGGAGGTCGGCCAACTGATCAACGGTCGCCCGCTGGGCCCGGCCGACGCGGTGAAGCTGGCGACCGACGTCGCCCGGGGCCTCGTCTACCTGCACGGCCAGGGCGTCTACCACTGCGATATCAAGCCGAGCAACCTCCTGCGGACCGACCACGGCGGCGTGATCATCGACTTCAACGTGGCGGTGACCGCCGGGTCCAGCCTCTCCAAGGCCGGTGGCACGGCCCGCTACGCGCCACCTGACCGGCCTGTCGGCCCTCCGACCCCCGCCGACCTCGCGGATCGCGACGTCTACTCGCTCGGCGTGACCTTGTACGAGGTGCTGACCGGAAGGTGGCCGTTCGCCTCCCGTAGAGGCCCGGAGCCGGGTGAGCTACCCACCGACCCGTCCACGCTGCCGGGGCTCACGGATTTGTCCCCAGCACTGGTCGAGGTCGTCATGAAGGCCATCGCCCCCATGCGCGGCTCCAGGTTCGCTGGTGCAGCGGAGTTCCTCGCGGCGCTGGAGACTGTCGGTGAGAACGTCCGCAAGCGGCCCCCAGTTCTCCTTCCCCCTGTCCGTTCGACGCCATCGGCCGGCAACGTCAACCCGTTCGTCAACCACCTCAAGACGCTCTACAGCCAGAGCACCAGTAGCAACGCCGGCACACGGAGCCAGGGCGAGTTCGACCTGTACATCACGACCGCGCTCGACGATCGACTCATTCCTGACGTGCTGGCCGGTCGATATCGGTTGGTCGTGATCACGGGTAACGCCGGAGACGGGAAGACCGCGTTCTTGGAAAGCCTGGTTCGCGCAGCCGAGAAGAAGGGCGCCACACGGGGCGAGCCACGGAACAACGGCGCGGACGTCCTGCTGCTCGACGGGCACCTGCTGCGCACCAACCACGACGGCAGCCAGGACGAGGGAGACACAGCGAACGACGATGTCCTGCTCGACTTCTTCGGCCCCTTCACGGGAGATGACGGCCCCGGGACGGACGAGCGGGAGACACGACTGATCGCCATCAACGAGGGCCGGTTGGTGGACTTCCTGGCCGCGCATGAGCAGAAGTTCGGCTGGCTGGCCGCGGTGGTGCGGGCCGGGCTGAACGGCGGCTCGGTCCAGGACGGCGTGGCGGTGATCAATCTCAACCGGCGTAGCGTGGTGGCGGACGCCGAGGATCAGGACGCGTCGATCTTCCAGCGCATGCTGGAGCGGATGACTCATGAGAACTTCTGGGCGGCCTGCGAGTCGTGCGAGCTCGTCAACACCTGCTATGCGCCGCACAATGCGCGCACGCTGGCCCATCCCAGCGCCGGGCCGAAAATCAGCGAGCGGCTGCACAAGCTTCACACGCTTGCTCACCTGCGTGGTCGGTTGCACATCACAGTGCGTGACCTGCGTTCGGCACTGGCGTACATGCTCACGTCCGGCCGGGACTGTGCGGAGATTCACGAGCTCTACCGCGGTGGGAGCACAGAAGACATCCTCTCCGGCTTCTACTTCAACAGTTGGGCCGGAGCCCCGGGAACCAAGGACCGCCTGCTCGCGCTGCTGCAGGAGGTCGATGTCGCCCGGGTGCCCGAGCCCGTGCTGGATCGGCGGCTGGACTACGTGGGGCCGGACGCTGGGCAAGCGGTCATGACCGTTGAACAGCGAGGCTCGTACGACGTCGAGTTGCTGAACACGCTCTTCTCTCAGTTGTCCAGAAGCACGGTGCAGTCGGCGCGCAGGCCCGCGTCCCATAAGTCCTATCTCGCCTCGGCACGTCGGCGGTTCTTCTTCGAGTGCGTTGACGACAGCCGGGCCGAGCGGCTCCTGCCGTACCGGTCGGCGGGGCGCTTCCTCTCCCTGCTCGCCCACCCCGCGGAGGCGGAGGGGCAACTTTCCGACATCATCGCGGCCATCAACCGGGGCGAGGGGCTCGCCGATCCGCGGCGGCTCGGTGACTACCTTGCTCTACAGATCCGGGAAGTCGTCGGTGGGACCATCCGCAGTTACCGGCTGTTCTCCGCCGAGGCGCTCAGTCTCGCTGTGGTGCAACCGTCGCGCTCGCCCTATCTGGAGCAGGCACCGGACCGACTTGTCCTGCGCTACACGGGAAGAGCGGGGCACTCGGCGGAGCTGCGCATCCAGCTCGACCTATTCGAGCTCCTTTACCGGTTGCAGGAGGGCTATCTTCCCGGAGTGGCCGAACAGCAAGGGCTCTATCTCGGGCTGACCATCTTCAAGAACCAGCTCGCCGCCGCCCCGTATCAGGAGGTGGTGCTTTCCACCGGTGGACGGGACATGCGCAAGGTGAGCAGGGAGCCCAGCGGACGGCTGGTCATGAGTGCCATTCCGGGCGCCATCGGCGGCGACGAGGGAGCGTGACGAGGTGCATCGCGACCACAAGGAATTCCGGCACCCGGGCGTGAGCTACGTGGACTACAAGCAGCTCGAGATGGACCGCGTGCTCACCGGCCTGCTGCCACGGCTGTGGTTCCAGGGGCGGTCCAGCGTCATCCAGCGGTCGAAGGACCTCGATGTCGACGCTTTCACCCAGGCATTTCTCGAGCACCCTGAGTTCTTCGACGGATTCAACCGGGAGACCACCTATCGATGGCTGGAAACCCATCTACTGGATGTGGTCAACCGGGGCAAGAGCACGCAGGCGGTGGCCGGCCTGCGGCCCTTGCACGGCTTCACCTACCGGTTCAGGAACTACAGCAGGTCGCGGCCGTACAACGCGGACGAGCAGCTCTACTCCATGTTGCACGCCTCAGGTGGACGAGGCAGCACCGCGCTTGACCTGCTCCGCGGCTTCTTCTTCGCCGGCTCCGACCGCCGTACCGAGGCGCCGAGGCTGGGCGAGGAGATCGACGTGGAAACGCAGGCTCTGATCAACCTGGCAGAAGCCCAGAAGGGGGCGATCACCGACCGGGAGAGCAAAGGCGAGCAACGGTGGCGGCCACCGCTCAACCTCGACGCCTGCGACCTGCTGGCCGACGACGTGCTCCGGCTTATGCGGCACGGCGACCTGCTGCCGCGGACCGTGATGATCGACTACCTGAAGATCCTTTTTGCGTTCCACCTCGCGCTCTACCACCTGCGGCTCATGAAGATGTTGCCCGCGATGGTGAACGGCGGCAACGGAACGGGCCGGGACGGCTTCTTCCTCGATGTGGTCGGCATCGCCGGGACGGGCACCGCGAAGCTCGCCGAGAGGAGCGCGTCGACATGGTTCGGCCGCATTCCGGAATTCGTCCGTGCCACCTTCGCGGTCAAGAAGCTGGACGAGTTCGCGGCGCACCTGATGAAACGCGCCAAGCTGCCGCAGCCCGGCGAGGGCTTCTTTCGCGTGGATGAGCTGCTACGGCTGCTGGAGTCCGCCCGGGCCGAGGACAGGAAAATCTTTTTCGGGCAACGGCTGGATCGGCTCCTGGAGGAGCTGGACAGCGCGGATGAGGCGCAAGACCAGCGGATATCGCAAGTTCAGGCGCTCGGGCTGGACGAGTTCACCACGTACGTGGAGATCATCACGCTGCTGCGTGTGCGCTTCCATCGCAAGTACCTCACCGAGTGTCTCGATTCGCTGCTGCTGAAGAACCGGCCAGGCGCCATGATCGCTCAGCCTCACAAGGGGAACCGGCGCTTCGTGCTGGACAGCAGGCTGCTGGAGGTGCTGCTTCAGCTCGCCATGCTCCGGCAGGGAGCGGACGGAGGTTTCCACACCGAGCCGCTCCGTGTGGACGAGTTCCTGGCGATTCTGCGGGAGCGGTACGGCCTCTACATCGATCAGGTGCCCAAGGGCGACGGGTTCGAGCGGGCCGGCATCACTGACCAGCCAGCGCTGCGAGTCAACCGTGACGCCTTCATCGCCCGCCTCCGCGAAATCGGTTTCTACTCCGACCTCTCCGACGCCTACCTCACCCAGACCATCACCCCGCGCTATGTCATTGGAACTCGCCGATGAGCAATGGACTGCGTCACCTGCGTGACGACGACCTCGATGCGGAGTTGGAAGCGCTGCTGACGCCCCGGCTGACCAAGCTGCTGGAGTCGCGGCAGGACGGGCACTGCATCCGGATCACCGATCTCGAGACGTCTCTCGCCGTCCGGCTCTGCCGCCGCGTACGGACCTCGGTGAGCAACGGAGCCCACGTGCACGTCCTCGGCGCCCCGCCCGCCGTTCCCGACGACGTGGCGATAAGCAGCACCAAGCTGGTGGAGTTGCGCAATCCGGACGCTCAGGGCAACCAGCGGCCCCCTCTGCTCGCCCTGGTCCCACCCGGCACGCACGCCAGCGCCGAGGACTCTTTCGGGGTGGCGACCTTCGAGGAACACGACCTCGGGGACGTTTATCACGATCTCGTCGAACAGATCCGCAAGGAGCTGCCCGGGGAGCTGCGCCACGGCGTCGACGAGCTCTTCTCCGTTCTCGACGAGAAGAAGTGGGTGTATGCCGACGGGCACGCGCGAGCGCGTTATGTGGCGACGCTCCGGCTAAACGAGTACGACCAGGCCGCCGCGGGCGCCGCCCTGTTCGAGCTCGGGCTTATTCCCGACTTCGCCCTGTTCAAGGAACCCGGGCAGGTGATGAGCAGGGTTACGAGGAACCTGCGGCAGGTGGAGATTCTGAGCGCTGCTGAGCTGTCCGCTCGCTTGCGAGTGATCGAGCTGCCGCTAGCGGACGGGAACTTCCGAGCGAAGCTGGCTGACTTTCTGACCGGCACCGGTCTGGAAGACCCTCGTATGTGGACACGTCAGATCGTGATGGATCGGGCCAACTGGCGTCTGGCGTTCCAGCACTGGCCGTTGCGGGAAGAACACCGCCACACCGAGGTCCGCATCACCGTCGGTGAGGTCGGGCTGCCGCGTGCAGGCGACCGGCCGGAACATGCGGAAAACCCGTCCCTTCGCAACCTCACCGGACAGCTCTTCCTCGTCGCGGGCAGACAGGGACCCGCGCAGCTGCCCGTCACCTTCGACGTCGCCCCGGATCCGCAGCAGGTCCCCGGCCTCGTCAGGTTCGTCGCCCAGCTGGTCTCTGAGGATTCCGGGCCGACGGGCGTCACCGCCGCCGTCGCCGTCAGCAAGACGGCGAAGACCTCCTACAAGGCCACGCTCAGAAAGCTGCGCAGTGCTCATCTGGAGGAGGGTTGGCACTTCATCCGCGTACTGCCCGTCGACGACGAGGGCCTGCCGATACCCCTCCAACCCTCATCCGAGGATGCCCAACCGCTCAACGAAAGCGATCGGTTCTTCGTCGTCGCCGACGATGAGATCGACGATCCGCCGCCTCAGCAGCGCGCGGCCAAGGACATCGGAGTCACCCACGCTCTGCGCAGGTTGGGCTTCAGCGTGCTCGCTGACGGGCGTGATTGGCACAGTGTCGGCTGCCGCTCCGTCGCGTGGAAGAGCACTCAAGGAGCGGGCCGCTACATCCTCAGCGCCGCCTTCGGAGCTCACGGATCAACCGAAATCGCGATTTCCCCACCCCTTGCGGATTTGCAGCGCCGCATCCTCGCCGACCCCTCGGACGTACGCCGGTGGCGACTGCAGATCAAGCAGGGGCAGACAGACGAGGCCCTGCCGGAGCCACTGGAACTGGAATCGGACGATGAAGCGGTCGACACCTTCCTCGCCACACGGACGCGTGTCTTGAAGGATATCCGCGGGGTAGAGGGGCTGATCGTCGAAGGCGTCGATCTCGGCACGCTGACGGGTGATGTGCGCGCGTACGCCGAGGCGTACTGGGATCTTCTCCGCCGGCACCTGAACCTCGCCGAGCGGGCGGGCCCGCACATGGTCGCCGGTCACCTGCGTCAACTGGACACCCTCCTGCGACTCGACACGGTCGAGGTGGACTGCGTAGGCCAGGACGGTTCACATCGGCCCGCCACCCTGGTGGCCCCTACACATCCACTCCGAATGCTGTGGCTGGTGACCTGGGCCGAGCTGGGACGCTACTGGCTTGATAGCGCGGCGGAGAACGATCCGGAAGTGATCAAAGCGGCGGGTGAGACCCTGGCCGGTATAACGGCGCTGGCCTTTCCGCTCGCCGTACCGAGGGACGGCAGGCAACTCGCCATCGCCGCAGGCGATCTCAATCCCTATTGGGGCGTCTATTTGCCGAACGGCACCGTTGATCCGCAGAGCCTGCTGGCCGAGATCGCCGTGGGGCTCCGGATGCCGGACCGCTGGAGCGGCGGAGACTCTGTTTCCGGTAGGCACCTGGCCAACCGCGTGGAGCGCTACCTGCTGTTGCACCCGTACGTGACGACCTTGGTGATCAGCGCGGTGAACGCGGGGAGCGCCGACCACCTGGCCGACATGCTTGTGGAACTGGCCGGCCGTAAGGAAACCAAGGACATCAACTTCGACATTCGGCTCTTCACGAACGATCCGAACGCGCCTGGGCAGGGCGACGCGCTCGCCGCGCTGCTGCGCGGCGAGTGGAGTACAGCTGCTGCGGCCGAGCCGTTTCACACGAGATCAGCCGGAGGGATCACTCCCAAGCTGGCGGTGGCCGTACGGCCGCTCAGCGAGTTCCGGGCCGCGACCAGCAGTCAGCCCTCGCACATCACGATGCTGTTCGACGCCTTCAACGGGGAGACCTTCACCGCCGGGCGGCTGGAGGAGATCGGCACGGCGCCGGTGCACGGGCTGCGCCAGGACGTCACCGTCGTCTACCAGGAACATGAGAGGGATGACGAGGACGGCGAAGTCACCGCAGACCCCCCGACGTGGCGCAAGCAGCCGCGCCATGGGCCGGCTTATCCAATTCCGGGCGCAGAGGAGCTCTCGGACCTGCTGGCGGCGCTGCCGCAGACGATTTCGACCGCTGCGGCGGCCGTCACGACGGGCGAGGTCGGCACGGGCCTGGTTCCGCAGGTCACGCTCGCACTCACGCCACGCGACAGTACCCTGCTTCATCAAGCGCACAGTGCCAGCGACTGGGTCGTCACGGTCGATCGGACCCTGGGTATCGAGTACTTCGATCGCCCGAGCAGCGAGCGGCGACCGGACTACGTGATCGACTTCGACGTGGACAGCGCCGAAGGGCTCGGCCATCACATCGTCGTCACTTCTCGGTCCGCAGACGAACTCCGTGCTCTGCTGAACCCGCTGCTGTCGCAACACGACCTGGCGATCGACGAACGGCACATCGCCACCTTCTTCGACCAGCTTCGGCTGCTCTCCGGACGCCTGGCCTTCAAGGTCGCGTCCGTAGCCGCGACCGCGCGAACCGAAGTCCTCGGGCTGGCTCTGGCGCGGCTGTATTTGGAATACCAGGGGGCGCTCGCCGACCAGATCGTGGTGCCTTTGGACGCGCACCTGGAGCTTTACCGTGATGCGAGGCGGCGAGCCGACGAAGTGGGAGAGGCGGTCGGCTTTCAACGTGCTGATCTCGCGCTCTTCGGGCTAAATGCTCGAACTCGGACAATCACGTGCAGGCTCGTCGAGGTCAAGTGTTACCGCGACCTATCCGACTATCAGCGTCTGAAGGGGGAGATGGCCGAACAGGTTAGACAGAGCCAGCTGGTGCTGACCCGGCATTTCGACCCACAACTCACCCAGCCCGACCGGCCCGATCGGGCGGTCAAGAACGCCGAACTGGCCACGCTGCTGCGCTCCTACCTCGGGAGGGCCGTACGGCACGGCACCATGCGGCCCGACGCGGCTCGCGAGGCACGCTGGATGCTTGACCGGCTTGATGGCGGCTACCGACTCGGATTCACTCGGACCGGTCTCGCCTTTGACCTCGGTAGCAGCGGCTCCGGCACCGAGATTGAAGACGGCATGGAGTTTCACCGCATCGGGCGAGATCTGACCACCGAGCTGATCGACGCCGTGCCTACCGACCCCGTCCTGGCTGAAGCGGAGACTAGCGCGAGCCTGGCCGCGTTGTCCCTGTCGGTGCCCCGTTTGCCCCAGGCGGCCTTCCGCGCTCCCGCACGCAGTTATAAGGTGCCCGAGGAACGGGTCCGGCCGATCGACATCGATGAGCTCTCTGCGGACGGGAAGGACCTGCGAAATGTCGACGACGCAGAAGAGGCCGCTGCGACGTCGGGGCAGGAGACGCCGATCCCGGAGTCCGTTCCCGTCGTGCCCCAACCTGTCGCCGATCCGGTGCAGGGCGCCGAAGGCCGAGGCGAGGCGAGTGAACCGCCGGTTGCTGTGGGGCCGGGAACAGCAGAGGTTGTGTCTGAGGGGTCCGCGGAAGAGACGGCAGGTGCTGCTTCGCCGGCTGCCGTCGCCCTGCCGTCACCCGACATCTTCCTCGGAGCGAGTACGCCGACCCCTCAGTACGGCCTGCTGGGAGAGGTCGCGGGGCGGCGCGTCGCCCTCGACCTGAATGAGACCCACACCATCAGCCTCTTTGGTGTGCAGGGGGGAGGGAAGAGTTACACGCTCGGGTCCATTATCGAAGCCGCCTCGCTCTCGGTGCCACCGGTCAATGAGCTACCTCACCCGCTTGCCACCATCGTCTTTCACTACAGCCCGACGTTGGATTACGCGCCAGAGTTCACCAGCATGGTTGCACCGAACGACGACCCCGAACAGCTCAGGGTGCTACGGGAAAACTACGGTGCGGAACCTGCGGCGCTGACGGACGTAGTGATGCTGGTTCCGGAGGATCAACTCGACCAGCGCCGGGAGGAATACCCAGACATCAAAGTGCTGCCGTTGAAGTTCGGTTCCAGCGAACTGCGGGCTGAGCACTGGCGCTTCCTTATGGGTGCCATTGGCAACCAGTCCACGTACATCCGACAGCTCCAGCGCATCATGAAGGCGCATCGAAATGATCTACGACTAGATGTGATCAGACAGGGTGTCGAGGAGTCCTCCCTGTCTGACAACCTCAAACAACTCGCCCAGCAGCGACTGGACCTGGCCGCTGAGTACATCGATGACGAAGCCCGAGTCAAAGAACTGGTGCGACCAGGTCGGATGATAATCGTCGATCTTCGAGACGAGTTCATCGAAAAGGACGAGGCGCTCGGACTTTTCGTTGTGCTCATGCAGCTGTTCGCCGAAGCGCAGGCCGACGGAAAGCGGTTCAACAAGCTGGTGGTCTTCGATGAGGCGCACAAGTACATCGAGAGTCCCGACCTGGTAGCGGGGCTGGTGGAAAGCGTGAGAGAGATGCGTCACAAGGGTATGAGCGTCCTGGTTGCCAGCCAGGACCCGCCCTCAGTACCTATTTCTCTGATCGAACTGTCGAATCACGTGATATTGCACAAATTCACCTCGCCGGCCTGGCTGAAGCATCTACAGAAGGCCAATGCGTCTCTGGCGGAGCTCACGTCCACCAAGATGGCGGCGCTCACTCCAGGGGAGGCATACGTATGGTCCAGTAAGGCGACCGATCCGGCGTTCACTCGAAGTGCGGTCAAGATTCGGTTTCGCCCACGAGTTACTCGTCATGGAGGTGGTACTAAGACCGCTGTCAGCTGAGAAATATTGAAGCTGCACGCCGGCCGCGGGTCTCTTTGTGTCGATGCGGCACCGGCCGCTCAAACCCGTCGAGATCGCGGACAAGCGCCGCGGCGGGGCCCTCGCCGAGGGGAGATGGGTGATCAGTGACGAGTTCACCACCAACATAGTCAGCGGCCGTCGCCGGTTTCCGGACGATCTGGATCAACCGCGGCATCTGGCCCGAGCGCGACACAAGGCCGATCACATCATCAGCGATGCGCTGGAGGCCGTGACGATCCTTTCACGAGCGCGGGTAGCTCAGCGCGCTATATACACGAAATGATCAAAGGGCGACTGACAGCTCGCGACTGCATCCGCCGAGGTAAAGGGCGCCGAGGCCCCGAAAGGATCACCGCTCTCCTAAAGCGGGTGCCGCAGGTTCGAATCCTGCCGGGGGCACCTAGTTGACCTTGTCATTTGCTGCCTGACCTGGGGCTTCTCTCTCGGCATGGCTTCCTACCGCATGCAGCCGTAGGCCGCCGACAGCAGTCCTGGATCACCGCGGTGTGACCCGGCCGGCATCGGCACTACAGACCGCGACGAACCGTTACAGGCAATGGCTCACTGCCTTCCGGATAAGGCGTGTGCGGTCTTGTCGCCGCGCGTGATACTCCTCCCTCCTATGAACGACCTTGTGACAGCGCGGCTCGAGCTTCATCCGATGACCGTTGGCGAAGCTGAGCGGGTGCTGGCGGTTGAGTCGGACAGCAGTGACCGATGGGCGCCCGGATACCCCACCGAGGGGGACATGTACGCCGCCAAGCGCTTCCTGGACACCTGTGCGGTCACCGGTGATCCCCAGCCGTTCGGCAACTACGAAATCCGTAGACGCGAGGACGGTCAGGCGATCGGCGGTGTGGGCTTCCACGGACCTGCGGACGAGAACGGCAGCGTCACGATCGGCTACGGCCTCATCCCGTCGGCACGAGGCCAGGGGTACGCCTCCGAAGCCCTTCGGGAAATACTGCTGTTCGCGCGGGCACGCGGCATCACCTGCGTGAAAGGCGACGCCGACCACGGCAACGTCGCGTCCCAGCACGTCATGATGGCAGTCGGCATGCGGCCGACCGGACAAGACGAACGCGTCAGATACTTCGAGATCGCCTGGACCGACACGACGGCGAATGCCGACCTGGGCTCCTACAAGCCATGACCTTGCTCGTGCACCTCACTCCGGCCAAGAACATCCGCTCGATCCGGCGCGCGGGCATCCGCGCCGTCAGCGTGGGGCGGACCGATGCGACAGGCGTCTACTGCCTGCCGGTGCTGCCCTCCTACCAGATCACCTATCAATGGGGCCGTGAGCTGCGGCGTGGCGGTCAGCGCACTCTCGTCGCCGTCCACTTCCGCATTCCGGATGACGAGCCGGTGCTGGTGGGCCACTACAACACCCGGCCGGTCGAACTCGCCAGCGCCGCAGCCGCCGCTCTGATCGCCGGACAACAGGACGCCCGCGGATACGAACTCCTGGTCCCGCGGCCGATCCAGGCCGGCGAGATCCACCGCATCAGGGGCGTGAACCAGGTGACCGGGTGGCGCTACATGCCCAACGCACACGGCAGGCCGCCCTGCGCCTGCCCGATCTGCAACCCTCGTGGAGCGTACGGCGCAGCCAAGATCCGTAAAGCGTTCGACGAGGCGTGACGATTCGGGCTGTCAGCAAGCCGGCTCTCGCCGCTCCAGGGCGGATTCGTTGGTCGGGGAGCCGCACTGGTCGCGTTCGGTCGCCTCGTCGACCGCGCAGGAGTGATGAGCGACCAGACGGCCGAGGCGCTCGTCGGCACCGCTGCCCGACGAAGCGGAACTTTGCCGACTGGACGAAGCATCCCGCAACGCCGTTCGCCAGGCGTTCGCGCGCTGGAGCACGCAGGGCTGGTCACCTCGAAGTGGGCCCCTCTGATGCGAATCCTGCCGAGGAGGCCCTGCGGGCGTCCCGCGCGCGGCCATGCGCGGGCCGGACGGCTGAAAATCAGTTGTCTGGCATGGCGGGGCTCGGAGAATCTGGTGCGCATGAGGCTCTGACGGACAGCGTTCCCCGCGACTTCAACGATGACACGGCGCCGGCTCGCGCCGTGATGCCGCCTGCCCATGCCCTGTTTCAGCGAAGAGAGCGTCTTTGTCTCACCACCACTCCAGGCCGGCCGTAGGGTCGGCCACCGTCACCGTGTTCGCCTCCCCCACCAGCTGGATCGAATCCGATGCCCTGGCGCAGTGTGACCAGGTGGCCGGCCTCGACGGCATGAAGCACGTCGCCGCCATGCCGGACCTGCATCCCGGCAAGGGCGCTCCCATCGGCGCCGCCATGGCCTCGACCGTCTTGTATCCGTTCCTGGTGGGCTCCGACATCGGTTGTGGCATCGCCGTGTTCCCCGTTTCGCTCAAGCGCGCCGTACCCGAGAAGCTCGCCGCCCGGTTTCCCGACCTCGACCGCGCGCTGGACCCTGATCGGGATGCCGACGACCCGGCCTGGGCCGTGGTGAAGGGCGACATTCCCGCCGGTCACCTTGAGGGCCTCGGGACGGTCGGCCGGGGCAACCACTTCGTTGAGCTGGCGCGCATCGGGACCGTCTCCGAACCCGGCCACGCGAGCCGGCTCGGGCTCTCCGCCGGTGACCTGGTCCTCATCGTCCACAGTGGCTCCCGCGGCCTGGGTGAGCAGATCCTGCGGGCGCACACCGAGCTTCACGGCGCGGGCCCCGCCCCTGATCCCGGCGCCTACCTGGCGATGCATGACGCCGCCGTACGGTGGGGGTCGCTCAACCGGCGGCTGCTGGCCGCCCGAGTCGCCCATGCGCTGGGGTTCGAACCCACCGAGCCGATCGTCGACCAGTGCCACAACCTGGTCGAGATCCGCGACGGGATCTACCTGCACCGCAAGGGTGCGGCACCGGGCGACGGCCGCGACGTGCTCATCGCCGGCACGCGAGGCACCCCTTCCTATCTCGTGGCCGCCCACGCCGGGCCGCACGCCAACTGGTCCGTGGCACACGGCGCGGGCCGCAAGATGTCCCGTACGGACGCCCTGCGCCGGGGCCGGGCCAAGCACACGGTCGAGGAACTGCGCCGTACGCCGGTGGGATCGCTGGTGGTGTGCGGCGACCGCCAGCTCCTCTTCGAAGAGGCGCCGACGGCCTACAAGCGCATCGAGCAGGTCATCGCGGACCTCGTCGGCCACGACCTCGCCACGCCCGTGGCCACCACGATCCCGCTGGTCACCTACAAAACACCCGAACCCCGGAGCGCCCAGCGGGAACAGCGCCGCAAGCGAGGAGGCCGGTCGTGAGCGTGCACCTGCTGCTGTCGGCCGGGCGTGGCCCGCAGGAGTGCGCCTGGGCGCTGGCCCGGTTGCTGCGACGCCTGGAGGCCGACGCCACCCGGCGGAATCTGGAGACCCATCGGGTCCAGGCCGTCCCCGGTGACCGGGCCGGCACCTATCGGTCGGTCCTCATCGAGATCGCGGGAGACGGCGCCGAGGCGTTCGCCGCCTCCTGGACCGGAACGCTGTGCTGGCAGGCCCCCAGCCCATATCGGGCCGGCACCGGCCGGAAGAACTGGTACGTCATCGCCCAACCGTGCCGGGTCGACACCCCACGCACCGCCTTCCACGAAAGTGACGTGGACGTCGTCGCCTGCCGCACCGGCGGCCCCGGCGGTCAGCATCGCAACAAGGCCAGCACCGCCGTACGGGCCACTCACCGGCCCACCGGGCTCGTCGTCGTGGTCGACACCGAGCGGCAGTTCAGCCTCAACCGCCGCATCGCCGTACGGCTGCTGCGACAGGCCGTCGAGCGCGGTGACGAGGCGGCCGGGCGCGCCGCCGTCACCGCCCGCTGGCGCGTTCACGACGAACTCGTACGCGGCAACCCCACCCGGGTCGAACGCCCGGAGACGTCGAATCAGGACCTGGCCCCGCAGAAGCAGACCCGCCGACGACGGCGTTCCGCCGGACCGCGTCTACCTCCGAAGGCACCGATCTGATCAGGCCCGCGTCGAGGTGAACCTTCAGCTCAGCGGAAAGCCGCTCGAGCATCAAAGCAGGCGCGTACGACAGTTCGCGCGGGCGGCAGGACGTACAAAGGCACCCTTGCGATCGGGTCACGAAGACGGCCGGGCGGCCTCGGGTTGGCTAGCCTCACCGGCATGCCGCTTGCCTCGATTCCCAGCCCTGCCCAAGGGGTCTGGTATCTCGGGTTCATCCCGATCAGGGCCTACGCGTTGTGCTTCATCGTCGCCATCGGCTTCGCCGTCTGGCTGAGCGACCGCCGCTGGCGCGATCGCGGCGGCGAGAAGGGGGCGATCGGCGACATCGCGGTGCCCGGAGTGATCTTCGGCCTGGTCGGCGCCCGCCTCTACCACGTCGTCACCGACTGGCAGACCTACTTCGGCCCGCGCGCGGTCAAGGAGCCCTACCAGGCGCTGTTCATCTGGGAGGGCGGGCTCAGCATCTGGGGCGCGGTCGCCCTGGGAGCCGTGGGCGTGTGGCTGGCCTGCCGCCGCCGGGGGTTGTCCCTGAGCGCCGTGGCCGACACGGTCGCGCCCGCCCTCGCGTTCGGGCAGGCGATCGCCCGCTGGGGCAACTGGTTCAACCAGGAGCTGTACGGCGGTCCGACCACGTTGCCGTGGGGCCTGGAGATCGACCAGGCGCACGGCGGCGCGCCGGGCGTGCTCTACCACCCGACGTTCCTGTACGAGTCGCTGTGGGACGCGGCGCTCGGTTTCGCGCTGATCCTGGCCGGCAGGCGGTTCACGCTGCACCACGGCCGCCTGTTCGCCGTCTATGTCGCCGGCTACACGTTCGGGCGGTTCTGGATCGAGGGGCTGCGCATCGACCCGGTGGGCGGCGTCGACCACGCGGCGACGTTCCTGGAACTGCGGATCAACCAGTGGACCTCGCTCGTGCTCTTCGCCGGCGCACTGGTCTATCTCTGGGTGACACGCGGCAAGGACGCCGAACAGGTCGTGGTGCCGGCCGCGCACAAGCCCTCGGACGAGGAGAACGGCGACCGGTCGAGGTCGCCTGACCTGCCGTAAGGCCCTTCGGGCACACGCCGCGCAGCACGCCCGGACGTGCGGGGACGGTGCGTGGGCTCGCCGTATGAGACCGGCGGGCTCGGCCGTGTGCCGAGCCCGCCGACCGGGTTCCGCCCGGTCCCGGTCGCCGATGGCGCTCACCCGGTGGGTTTGCGCGTACGCCGGGAGGCCGGGCGGGTTCGGT
>NZ_JAATEK010000063.1:0-26426 GCF_012034195.1 Microbispora sp. CL1-1 | reverse complement strand
CTCCGCAGCACAGCCTCACTCGGTGAGAGCACGGCCTCACTCGGTGAGATAACGCTGGATGGTGGGACTCAGCCAGGCGACGAGCTCCTCCTCTGCGGCCGCCACCATCGGCGGAAATTTCAGGATGTAGCGGGACAGGGCCAAGCCCAGCAGTTGTGAGGCGACCAGGGAGGCCCGCAGGGGGGCGCGTTCCGGATCGCCGGTCAGGCTGACCACGAGCGGCATGACCTGGCCACCGAGAATCGTCCGCATGCGCTCGGCGGCGGCCTCGTTCGTCACGCCGGTACGCAGGAGAACCTGCAGGCCTTCGTCGGCCTCCCACTTACGCAGGAAGTGGCGCACCAGGCCGACACCGGCCTGGTCCGCGGGCAACTCCGGCAGCTCAAGGTCGAATTCGGCCGCGGCCGCGAACAGCTTCTCCTTGGTGCCGAAATAACGCATCACCATGGCCGGGTCGATCCGCGCGTCGGCGGCGATGGCCCTGATGGTGGCCTTGTCGTAGCCGTCGGCGGCGAAGCGTTCGCGGGCCGCGGCCAGGATCACGGCCTTGGTCTCGGCGGAGGATCGTCTCATGTCAACGATTGTAGGCCAACATGTGTTGACTTCCTACGCGCAGCGGGCTTACGGTCATGCCAACAACCGTTGACCAAGGAGACGCCATGAACGCCGAGGTGCTCATCGTCGGAGCCGGACCCGTCGGGCTGACCGCCGCGATCGTCCTGACCCAGCATGGCCGGAACGTCGTGATCGTGGACGCGCAGGAGGGCGGCGCCAACACCTCCCGCGCCGCCGTCGTGCACTCCCGCACGCTGGAAGTCCTGGAGCCGTACGGCGTGGCGGACCGGCTGGCCGCGCACGGCATCCACGCGCCGGTCTTCACCATCCGCGACCGCGACCGGGTGCTGCTGCCGGTGCCCTTCGACGGCCTGCCGACCGCCTACCCCTACACCCTGATGATCTCCCAGGCCGACACCGAGGCCCACCTGCTGGCCCGTCTGCACGAGCTCGGCGGCAAGGTGATCAGGCCCGCCCGGGTGAGCGGCATCGAGCAGGACGCCGACGGCGTCACCGCCACCCTGGACGACGGGCAGGTCATCCACGCCGCCTATCTGATCGGCGCCGACGGCATGAACAGCACCGTCCGCCAGAGCGCGGGGATCGGCTTCAGCGGCGGCACGTACGCCGAGTCGTTCGTGCTGGCCGACGTCCGGCTGTCCGGCGGGGTGCCCGACGACGAGGTCGTCCTGTACTTCTCGCCCGCCGGTCTGGTCGTGGCCGCCCCGCTGCCCGGCGGCCTGCACCGCATCGTCGCCACCGTGGACGAGGCGCCCAGGGAGCCCGGCATCCCCCTCGTCCAGCACCTGCTCGACACCCGCGGACCCGAGGCCGAGCCCGCGCGGGTGCAGGAGCTGATCTGGAGCTCGCGCTTCAGGGTCCACCACCGCATCGCCGACACCTACCGCCGGGGCCGCATCCTGCTGGCCGGCGACGCCGCCCACGTGCACTCGCCCGCCGGCGGCCAGGGCATGAACCTGGGCATCGACGATGCCGTACACCTGGGCGAGACGCTGGCCCGGGTGCTCGACGGCGGTCCGGACGGCCTCCTCGACTCCTATGCCGCCACCCGGCTCCCCCACGCCGAGCAGGTGGTCGCCCTCGCCGGGCGGCTCACCAAGCTCGCCACCGCCGCCGCGGGCCGCCGCGTGCTGCGCAACCTCGTCCTCGCCGTGGCCGGCCGCATCCCCACCGTCCGTACGCGGCTGGCCTGGCAGCTGTCCGGCCTGAACCGGCGGCCCGCCGCGTGAACACACGCCGCATGGACCTAGAGGGGGTTGTCGTGGGCGATGAGGGCGAGCTGGACGCGGTTGTCCAGGCCGGTCTTCGTGAGGATGCGGGAGATGTAGCTCTTGACCGTGCCGACGCTCATGTGAAGCTCGGCCGCGATGTCCGCGTTCGACGCGCCCCGGCCGACCGCGGCGGCGACCTCACGCTCGCGGTCGCTGAGCCGGGACAGCAGCCTGCGCGCGTCGTCGCGGCGGCGGTCCTCCGCCTCGGGCGCCAGGTGGGCGATCAGGCGCCGGGTCACGCCGGGCG
This sequence comes from Microbispora sp. CL1-1, assembly GCF_012034195.1. Taxonomy (NCBI): domain Bacteria; kingdom Bacillati; phylum Actinomycetota; class Actinomycetes; order Streptosporangiales; family Streptosporangiaceae; genus Microbispora; species Microbispora sp. CL1-1. Next base: position 24,332 of record NZ_JAATEK010000063.1, on the reverse strand, counting down.
ACAGGATCGGCTCCCCCGCCGCGACGCGGAGCACCGCGTCCACGATGCCCTCCGGCGGGGTGTCCTTGAGCAGGAACCCGCTGGCCCCGGCGCGCAGCGCGCCGAAGACGTGCTCGTCGGCGTCGAACGTGGTCAGCATGATGACGTGGGGCGGGTCGGACCGCCGCCGCAGCAGCCGGGTGGCGTCGATCCCGTTCAGGCCCGGCATGCGGATGTCCATGAGCACCACGTCGGGCGCGTACGCGTCGACCGCGGCCGCGACCTCGGCGCCGTCGGCCACTCCGCCCACCACGACGAGCTCGTCGGCGCCCTTCAGCATCAGTGTCAGACCCGCCCTGACGAGCGGGTCGTCGTCCACGACCAGCACGCGTACGGCGCTCACACCGGCCATGGTAGCCAGACCGCCAGGCGGAACTCGCCGTTGTCCATCCCGGCCTGCTCCACCCGGCCGCCCGCCAGCTCGGCCCGCTCCCGCATCCCCGCCAGGCCGGCGCCCTCACCCCGGGGAGCGTGCACCACGGGGTTGCGCACCTCGATGGCGAGCCCCTGCTCCGGCCCGCCGTCGAGGCGGACGGTGACGGGCCTGCCCGGCGCGTGCTTCCTGGCGTTGGTGAGCCCTTCCTGGACGATCCGGTAGGCCGCCCGCGCCGTCTGGCCCGGCAGGCCGGGCAGGCGTACGCCGCCGTCGCGCATCTCCACCTCCATGCCCGCCTGCCGTACCTCCTCGACCAGTGCGTGCAGGTCCAGCTCGGCCAGGACGGGCGCCTCGCGGAGCACCGAGATGACCTGGCGCAGCTCCTGCAACGCCTGATGTGCGCTGGAGCGCACCACCGCGGCCGCCTCGACGACCTCCTCGGGGTCGGCCCGCGCGTTGAACTGCAGCGCCCCGGCGTGCAGGGCCAGCAGCGACAGCCGGTGCGCCAGCACGTCGTGCATCTCGCGGGCGATGGCCAGGCGTTCGGCGTGGCGGGCCTGCTCGACGCGTCGCCGCTGCTCCTCCTCGGCCCTGCGGACCCGCTCCTCCAGCGACAGCACCAGTTGACGGCGGGCACGCGCCAGCATCCCCCATCCGGTCAGCGCCACCCCGAACAACACCGCGACCAGCGCCCACACCGGGTAGGGCGCCAGCCCGGGCGGCCGCAGCCAGAACCGGGCCAGCGTCGCGGCCACCCACGCCGCACCCACCGCGATCGCGACGGCCGAGCGGCGATACAGAGCGGTCATGAGCGTGGCGATGCCGGCCGCGACCGACGCCGAGGCCGCGGGCACGGCCAGTGCCACGGCCACGAGCGCCATGGTGGCCGGCCACCGGCGCGCCAGCCACAACGCCCCGCACGCCACCGCACCGCCTGCCACGTCCACGGCGAGCCACCAGCCGGAGGCGGCGCCGAGGTCGCCGTGCACGACGACCGCCGCCGCGGCCAGCGCGCAGGCGACGCCCCCCACCCGGATGGCCCGGTCCCGCCGCGTCGTGGCCGGACCCGGCCGTACGTCTGCCGTCACGAACGCCCAGCGTAATGACGGCGGGCCCGCCGGCGGCAGCAACCAAAGTCGACTCCGGGTTGTCACCTGGGTTGCCACGGCCAGGCCCCGGGGCGGCAGACGTGCGCGGTGGGTGCGCAACACGCTGGGCGCATGACGGCGAACAAAGCGAACAAAGCGAACAAGGTGAACAGGACGCGCGGCCGGCTGGCCGCACTGCTCCTCGCGGTGATCACACCGCTCGTGGCCGAGTTCACCCTCGGCAACCCGCCGCTGCGCATGGCCTGGCTCCTGCTGCTGTGGATCCCGATTTACGGCGCGGGCGTCGTCCTGGTGCGCGAGCTCGTACGGCGGGCCGGGACGGGCTGGACGGGGGTGCTGCTGCTCGGGGCCGCGTACGGCATCGTCGAGGAGGGCCTGGCGCTGCAGGCGCTGAGCAGCCCCACGATCTACGGCGCCGCCGGGTGGGCCCCCCGGATCCTGGGCCTGAACAGCGCCTACGCCGAGCTGCAGATCCCCTATCACGCGGTGTTCAGCGCCGCGATCCCGATCCTGCTGACCGATCTGATCGTCCCGTCGCTGCGTGACCGGCCCTACCTGGGCAGGCTCGGCACCTGGGTGGCCGGGGCGGTCTTCGTCCTCGGCGCGCTGCTGCTGCGGGTGACGGTGGTGACGGCCATCGACCCCGGCTACGAGGCGCCGCCGGCGATCCTCGCGGGCTGCGCGGCCGCCGTGGTCCTGCTGACGGTGGTGGGGCTGCGGCCGAGGCTCCGCCAGGCCATGTCCCCGATCGGCCCGCCCTCGCCCGCGGCGGCCGGGGTGTTCGGCGCCGTGGCCGTCTTCGCATTTCTGGCCTCGCTGTTCCCGTTCGGCGGCGCGACCCGGCCCGCCTTCACCCACGGCGGATGGGTGATCGTTCCTATGTCGGCGGCGGCCGTGCTGGCGGTCGTCGTCGCGTGGCTCCTGCGCCGCTGGACGGCCGGCGGCCGGTGGACGGACCGGCACAGCCTCGCCCTGGCCTCCGGCGCCCTGATCGCGCACACCGCGTTCGGCCTGATCTCCAACACCGACACGGCGGCCGACCGCGTGGGCCTGGCGGCCGTCGGCGTGGTCATGACGGGACTGCTTGCCCTGCTGGGATTCCGCACGTCTCGGGCTGCTCATGCCGATCGGTGACCAGGGCGATACCGGACAGCGGGTACGCAACCATGCGAGGGCACGCAGGCCCTCACTCCCATCACCCTGGAGGTGTCTTCATGCGGAAGGACCAACAGGCAGGCCGGTCCCGGCGCCCGCGGGACGAACGGGCGCAGACCCCGGACCGCCCGGGCCATCGAGGTGACGCCCGGGCCGACGGCGATCCCCGGGACGTGAACGACACGTCTCTGGAAGACACGGCGGAGATCCCGATGGTCCTCGATGCCGATCACGAGATCCGGTAACCGTACGGCGCAGAGGAGCACAGCGGGGCCGGCGGGGCGGTGAGAGCCCGCCGGCCCCGCTGTGGGCCGTCCGGCGTGGGTCAGGCCAGGGTGACCGTGACCGGGAGTTCCTTGATGCCGTTGACGAAGTTGGACCGGACACGGCGAACGTCGCCCGCGAGCCTGATGTCGGCCAGGCGCGGCAGCAGCTCCTCGAACATGATCCGGATCTCCAGCCGGGCGAGGGAGTTGCCCAGGCAGAAGTGCGGGCTGCCCTTGCCGAAGGTGATGTGGTCGTTGTTCTCGCGCGTCACGTCGAACGCATAGGGGTCGGCGAAGACCCGCTCGTCGCGGTTGCCCGAGGCGAACCACATGACGACCTTGTCCCCCGCCGCGATCTTCTGGCCGTGGATCTCCACGTCCTTCGTCGCCGTACGGCGGAAGTGGTAGACCGGGGAGGCCCAGCGCAGGAACTCCTCGACCGCCGCCGGCATGAGGCCGGGGTTGTCGCGCAGCTTGGCGAGCTGCGCGGGGTTCTCGATGAGGGCCTTCATGGTGTGCGTGATGGCGTGGCGCGTGGTCTCGTTGCCGGCCACGACGAGCAGCAGGAAGTAGTTGTCGAAGTCGCGGGCGGTCAGCGGCTCGCCGTCCGAGGGGGTCTGGTTGACCAGCCGGCTGACCAGGTCGGTGCCGTCGCCGCCGCGGCGCTGCCGGGCCAGCTCGCGGCCGTACTCGAAGACCTCCAGGGACGCCGGGCTGCGGAACGGCAGGTCGCGATACTTCTCGCTCTCCTCGCTGTGCAGCAGGACGTCGGCGTAGTCGGGGTCGGTGTTGCCGATGATCCGGTTGCCCCAGTCGATGAGCTGCTGGGTGTCCCCCTCGGGCACGTCGAGCATCCGGGCCAGCACGTTGATCGGGAAGTCGGCGGAGACCTCCTTCACGAAGTCGAACGTGCCCTTGGCCAGGGCGGCGTCCAGCGTCTTGGCGGTCAGCCCGCGCAGGAACACCTCGTATCCGGCCACGGCCCGGGGGGTGAAGTCGCGCTGGAGCAGGCGGCGCAGGGACAGGTGCCGGGGGCCGTCGGTCTCCAGGATGGAGCGGCGGATGTCGGCCTGCCGGTCGTCCACCTCCTCCAGGTTCACGAACTTGGTGGAGGTGAACGTCTCGGCGTCGCGGTCGGCCCGCACGATGTCCTCGTGCCGGGTCAGGGACCAGAAGCCGCTCCCGTGCTCGCCCTCGTCCTGCCAGTGGATCGGCGCCTCGGCACGCAGCACATCGAACATGCGCCAGGGCGTCTCACCGTCGAGGAAGTTGTCAAGGTTCGCCAGGTCGACGTCGTCCGGGCGCATCGGCTCTCCTTCAGGGGAAAACGGGGTTACAGGTGGTAGGCGTACTCACGGAACTCCCAGTCGGTGATGAACTGGGTGAACCGTTCGACCTCGTTGCGCTTGTACGTGAGGTAGGCGGTGGAGAACTCCTTGCCGAGCACCTCGGCGAACGCGTCGTCGGCGGCGAGCGCGTCGAGCGCCTCGGACAGCGAGGAGGGCAGCAGCGGGGCCTTGCTCGTGTCGTAGCCGTAGCCCTCCAGCGGCGCGGGCGGCTCGACCCGGTCGCGGATGCCGAGGTAGGCCGCGGCGAGCAGTCCCGCGATGCCGAGGTAGGGGTTGGCCGACGAGTCGCCGAGCCGTACCTCGAACCGGCTGGCCGCGCCGCGCTCCGGCGGCACGCGGACCATCGCGCTGCGGTTGTCCAGCCCCCAGTCGATCAGCCAGGGGGCGAGCGTGTCGGGGCCGAAGCGCTTGTAGGAGTTCACGGTCGGGTTGAGCAGGGCCGCCAGCGCGGGCGCGTGTGCGAGCACTCCGCCGATCGCGTGCCTGGCCGTCTCCGACAGCCCGTACGGCCCCGCCGGGTCGGCGAAGACGTTGTGGCCCTCGGCGTCGGCGCACGACAGGTGGACGTGGAATCCGGAGCCGCCCTCGTCGTTGAAGGGCTTGGCCATGAACGTGGCCAGCAGTCCGTCGCGGCGGGCCAGCTCCTTGATGGCCGTCTTGAAGCGGAAGGCCCGGTCGGCCGCGCCGACGGCCTCGCTGTGGTGCAGGTTGATCTCGAACTGCCCGCTGGCGAACTCGTGGTTGCCCATCGTGACGCCGAGGTCCATCGGGCGCAGCGTCCGCAGCGTACGCAGGATGTGCGAGCTCCGGTCGCCCTTGGTGCCGGCGACGTACACGTTGCCCGGGGCGTCGTCGTAGCGCTTCCAGCCGGCTCCGTCGGGTTCGAGCAGGAAATACTCCAGCTCGGGACCGACCACTCCGGTGAGGCCCAGCTCACCGAGCCGGGCCGCGGCGGCGCGGACCACCTCGCGCGGCGCCTCGGGGAAGGGGGCGTCGGTGGCCGGGTCGACGGTGTCGCCGAGACAGGCCGCGACTCCCGGCTCCCACGGCAGCGGGACGAGCGTGGACAGGTCAGGACGGATGGAGACGTCCGGCAGGCCCTGGTCGAGACCGCCGGGCACGGGCACCACGTCGCCCTGCGGAGAGGTGTAGTAGACCGCGCGGCAGAAGGCGATGCCGTGCTCCACGACGTCGGGAAGCCGCTCGACCAGCACGTCCTTGCCGCGCTCGGTGCCGATGAAGTCGGGATAGCCGATCCTGACGACGTCTATGCCCTGGTCGGTGAGGCGCCGGACGGTCTCCGCCACCGGTTCCATATGCGCCCCGCCTCCTGCCACTGCGCCTCCTGCCACTGGGCCTCCTCAATCCTTCGCGAGGGCTTACCTCAGATCGTTTGGGGGCAAACAATACGCCCCGGGCCTCGCGGCCACAAGACCCTCGCCCACGAAACATATGCGCCAGAAGATGGTGACAATGCCCAGCTCAGCGCCTATCGTATGGGTCCAAATGATTGACGACAAGGAGGCGCAGTGGCGACGGTGCGCGGTTTCTACACGCCCAAGACGGCGACCGGGCGGTCCTCGCTGATCCCCGGGCCGCCCTGGTACTACTCCGGCGACCTGCTCACGGTGGAATACCGCACGGACCCCGCGAAGGTGGCCGCGCTGCTGCCCGAGCCGCTCGGCCTCGCCGAGGAGGACCCCGGCGCGGTGGCGGTGATCTGGGCCGACTGGCAGTCGTGCTCGCAGAGCCGCGAGGAGCTGCTCGACCCCGTGCGGGCGCAGTACAAGGAGTGCTTCGTCGTCGTCCGCTGCTCCTACCGCGGCACGACCTACTCCCGCTGCGTCTACATCTGGGTGGACAAGGACTTCGCCGTCGCCCGCGGCATCCACCAGGGCTACCCCAAGAAGCTCGGCTCGATCCACATGACCCGCCCGCATCCGTACGGCCTGGCCGCGCCGAGGATCGGCGCAGGCGGGGTCTTCGGGGCCACGCTGGCCGCCGCGGACCGCAGGATCGCCCAGGCGGTCGTACGGCTGCGCGAGCCGAGCGAGACCAACGGGTTCGTCAACGGCCACCCCATGGCCCATCACCGCTGGCTGCCGTCGATCGAGCCGGGCAAGGGCCTGGCCCTGGACGAGCTGATCGCCACCTCGGGCGCGTCGTTCGAGGGCGGCCAGGCGTGGGCCGGCGACGCCGAGATCGACCTGTTCGACGCCCCCACCGAAGAGTTGGCCGATCTCACGGTCGATGAGGTCGTCGGCGGCTACTACCGCCAGGTCGGGGTGAGCTGGAACGGCGGCACCGTGCTGGAGACCGGCACCTCCGGCGCCCTGCTCTGAGACGTCCGAAGATTCCCGCAGCAGGCCCCATACGGCAGGACCGCCCGCACCGCGATCGGTGCGGGCGGTCCTCGTCCGTCCGGGTGCGGCTTGGCCGCCGTCAGCCTTCCCGTACGGCGTCCGCGCCGTGGCCGATCCGGGCGTAGGTGCGCGGGCGGCCGGCCTTCAGATAGACGCCGTACGCGAGGCCGACGAGCCCGGCGATCAGCACGAGGCCGGGGATCAGCCAGTTCAGCACCGAGTCGGGCGGGGTGCCGAGCAGCGCGTCGAAGTTGACCACGGCGAGCACGAGCACGACCGCCAGCGCGGCCCCGGACAGCGCGGGCGCCACGACCCGGCTCCAGGCGCTCTCGCCGCGCCGCTCGCGCCGGAAGAAGCCGAGGACGGCGACCGAGGTGACCACCAGGAGCAGGATGACGCCGAGCGCGCCGAGGTTGGTGAACCAGTTGAACAGCGTGTTGGTCGGGTCGCCGCCGGACAAGCCGAACCCGATCACGACCAGCGCGGCGATGACCGTCTGGGTCAGCGATCCCAGGTGCGGCGAGCCGTGCCGGGGGTGGGCCAGGCCGAGCGCCTTGGGCAGCACGCCCTCGCGGCCGAGCGCGAAGAAGTAGCGGGCGACCGCGTTGTGGAACGACAGCAGGGCGGCGAACAGGGCGGTGACCATGAACGTCAGGGTCAGCGTGGCGAAGGCCGGCCCCAGCGTGTCGCCGCCGAGGACGAAGACGAGGTCGGGGCCGTGCTTTCCGGCGGCGTCGATGATGTTGCCGGCCCCGGTGCCCATCGCCATCGCCCAGGCGGTGAACGCGTAGAAGACGCCGATCACGGCGACCGCGATGTAGGTGGCGCGGCTGACCGTGCGGCGGGGGTCGCGGCACTCCTCGCTGTAGATCGCGCCGGACTCGAAGCCCATGAACGACGCCATCACCCAGCAGAACCCGGCCCCGACGGCGCCCGTGGTCAGCGCCCCCCAGGTGAACGGCTCGGCGGACAGCCCGGCCGGGGCCGAGGACACCTGGGAGATGTCGAAGGTGAGCACGGTGAGGCTCTCGCAGACCAGCAGGACGGCGAGGACCTTGGCGTTCAGGTCGATGCGGCGATAACCGAGGAAGGCGATGAGGGCGAGCGCCACGAGCGAGGTCACCCACCAGGGGATGTCCACCCCCAGCTCGGAGGAGATCAGGCCGGAGGCCGCGAAGCCGAACAGGCCGTACAGTCCGACCTGCATCGCGTTGTACGCCACGAGGGCCACGAACGACGCGCCGACCCCCGGCACCCGCCCGAGGCCCCGCGCGATGTAGGAGTAGAACGCGCCGGCGTTGGAGATGTGCCGGCTCATCGCCGCGTACCCCGCGGAGAACGTGGCGAGGACGGCGGAGAGGACGAGGTAGATGACGGGGACGCCGAGCACGCCCGACGTCGCGTAGCTCATCGGGAGCCCGCCGGCCGCGACGGTCAGCGGGGACGACGCGGCGACCACGAAGAAGACGATGTCCGGCACGCCGATGCGGCGGCGGGAGAGTTCGTGCGTGCCGGTTCCGCTCCAAGCGGTGATTCTTCCGGTGGCGATGGCCTCATCTGCCATGGAAACCTTCTCTCGGTGAGAGGACGGGTGAGGTGACCCGCGACCCGGTCACTCACTCCGCAAAGATCGTTTGAACCCGAACGACCTGCGGGTTTTCGCGGGATCGTACGTGTACAAATGAAGCTGACGCAAGAGTTGGACCCTGGAAGGGAGCCGGGACGTGCCCGCGCACTACTCGCTGTCCGCCACCGAAGAGGCGGTCAACCGCCGGCTCGGATCGATCCCGGTCAATCGCGAGGCGCTCGCCGCGGTCTCCAACCTCTACCGGGCGGCCACCGCCGTCCGGCAGCACCTGGAGAACTCCGCGCTGCGCGCGGCCGACCTCACCTGGAGCGCCTTCGTGGTGCTGTGGGTGGTGTGGATCTGGGAGGAGATCGAGACCCGGCACACGGCGGCCGAGGCGGGGATCTCCAAGGGGACGCTGACCGGCATCATCAAGACCCTTGAGGGGCGCGGCCTGATCGAACGCCGGCAGCATCCCGACGACGGCCGCCTCGCCCTGCTGCGGCTCAGGCCCGACGGGATCGCCTTGATGGAGAAGCTCTTCCCGGCGTTCAACGCCGAGGAGGCGTTCGTCGTCGAGGACCTGAGCCGTGAGGAGGCGCTGACCCTGGCGAACACGCTCCGCCGCATCGTCACCCACCTCGAGGAGAAGGGCGAGGAGCGGCGGGAGAGCCTGCACAGGGACACCCCCATGCCGCCCCGCCGCGGCGGCCGCCGCCGCGCGACCTGAGGACCCGGCCCCTCAGCGGCGAACCGCGGCGGCCTCGACCAGTGCGCCGAAGACGCGCTGGTTGACGGGGTCGGTCGCGGCGGTGTCCTCCGGGTGCCACTGCACGCCGAGGAACCATCCCCGCGGCTCGGTCAGCTCGGCGGCCTCGACCGTGCCGTCCTCGGCGTACGCGGCGGCCGTCAGGCCGTCCCCCAGGGACGACGCGCACTGGTGGTGGTAGCAGGACGCCTCGACCTTCTCCGCGCCGGTCACCTCGGCGAGCAGCGAGCCGGGCCGCACCCGCACCGGGTGCACGACGTGCCGGTGGTCGGGCTCCATGTGCTGGTGCAACCGGCCGCCGAGCGCGACGTTGACCACCTGGAGCCCCCGGCAGATCGCGAGCGTGGGCAGGCCGGTGGCCAGCGCGTGCCGGGCCGCCGCGAAGTCGAAGTCGTCCTGCTCGGCGTCCACGTCGTAGACCGCGTCGTGCGCCAGGCCCTCGCCGTACGCCGAGGGCGCGATGTCGCCGCCGCCGGGCAGCAGCAGGCCGTCGGCCACGGCCAGCCGGGCGGCGGCCTCGCCCGCGTCCACCGGGTGCATGAGGAACGGCTCTCCTCCGGCGCGGTAGACGGCGTCGGCGAGCGCCCTGGCCGTGACCACGGCCGCGTAGCGCAGCGCCGATGTGGTGGCGGCGAATCGGGACGGGATCGCGATGATCGGCCTGGCCATGCCATCTCTCCTCGAGACTTGTTTGCCTCCAAACGATAGCGTTTGTATTGACTCCTGAGCAGCCACGACTCTAAGTTGTTTGGTACCAAACGACTTGGAGGAGCGGATGGCGACTGTCGGGGATGTCACTGTCCACGAGGGCCACTGGATCGGCGGTGAACGGGTCGGCTCCGCCGCCGTGTTCGACGACGTGTCGCCCATCGACGGCCAGGTGATCGCGCGGGTGGCGCGGGGTGGCGCGGCCGAGGCCGAGGCCGCCGTGACCGCCGCGGAGAAGGCGTTTCCCGCCTGGGCGCGCACGAGCCGCGAGGAGCGGGCGGCGCTGCTGCACGCGATCGCCGACGGCGTCGAAAAGCGCCTGGAGCGGCTCGCGATCGTCGAGACGACGGACAACGGCGCGCTGCTGCGCTCGCACCTGCGCGGCGTGATGCCCCGGGTGGCGCACAACTTCCGATTCTTCGCCGACTGGCTGCTGAAGCTCGGCCACGACGACTTCGACACCCGGGGACACCGCAACCACGTCTCCTGGGACCCGGCCGGGGTCTGCGCGCTGATCACCCCGTGGAACGCGCCGCTCATGCTGGCCACCTGGAAGATCGCGCCCGCGCTCGCCGCCGGGAACACGGTCGTGCTGAAGCCGGCCGAGTGGTCGCCGCTGACCGCGTCGCTGCTGGCCGACATCACCGCCGAGGCCGGACTGCCCGACGGCGTGTTCAACGTCGTGCAGGGCTACGGCGAGGAGGCCGGCGCGCCGCTGGTCGCCGACCCCCGGGTGCGGCGCATCAGCTTCACCGGCTCGGTGCCGACCGCCCGGCACATCGCCGCCGCCGCGGCGGCCAACCTCACGCCGCTGTCGCTGGAGCTCGGCGGCAAGTCGCCGCTGATCGTGTTCGCCGACGCCGACCTCGACCTCGCCGTCGACCTCGCCGTCGAGCAGTACGACAACGCGGGCCAGGTCTGCCTGGCCGGCACACGGCTGCTGGTCCAGGAGGAGATCGCGGCCGAGTTCACCGAGCGGTTCGTCGCCAAGGCGAGCGCGCTGCGCCAGGGCGACCCGCGCGACCTGGCCACCGACATCGGCCCGCAGATCCACGCCGAGCACTTCGCGCGCGTCGACGGGTTCGTACGGCGGGCGATCGAGGCCGGGGCCGTCCCGGTGATCGGCGGCGGGCCCAACACCGACCTCGGCGGCCTGTACTACCGGCCCACGCTCTTCACGGACGTAGCCCCCGACAGCGAGATCGTCAACGAGGAGGTCTTCGGGCCGGTCCTCACGCTCCAGACGTTCCGCACCGAGGACGAGGCCGTCGAGATGGCCAACTCCACCAGGTTCGGGCTGGCCGCCACGCTCGCCACCGGCTCGCCCGAGCGGGCCGAGCGGGTGACCGGGCGCCTGGTCGCCGGCACCGTCTGGGTCAACTGCTTCTTCGTCCGCGACCTCCGCGCGCCCTTCGGCGGCTCCCGCCAGTCGGGCGTCGGCCGGGAGGGCGGCGACTGGAGCTTCGACTTCTACTGCGACGTCAAGAACACCGTCTTCGCACCGGGAGGCTGGAATGGGTGAGGTCGTCGGCGCGGGCATGCTCGCGCACGCCCCCACGATCATGCTGCCGCTCGAGGTCCGCAAGGAGCTCAACGAGGGCAAGGAGATCAGCATCGTCCCCGGGCTGCGCCGCCTGCGGGAGGAGGTCTTCGAGACCCTCGACTACGACACCGTGATCGTCTTCGACTCCCACTGGGCGACGACGGTCGAGTTCGTGGTCACCGCGCAGGACCGCCGCTCGGGGCTGTTCACCTCCGAGGAACTGCCGCGCGGCATGTGCCGCATTCCGTACGACTTCCCCGGCGACCCGGAGCTGGCCCGGCTGATCGCGTCGTACCAGGAAAAGCACGCGACCTGGATCACCGCGATCGACGACCATCACCTGCCGATCTTCTACGCGACCGTCAACCTGTGGAAATACCTCGGGGTCGAGGGCAAGCGGTGGATCTCCATCGGCATGTGCCAGACCGCGGAGACCGAGGACAACCTGCGGCTCGGCCGTGCGGTCGGCGACGCGATCGCGGCGAGCGACCGCAAGGTGCTGCTGATCGCGTCGGGGGCCCTGTCGCACGAGTTCTGGCCGCTGCGCCAGCTGCGCGCCCACGAGGCGAGCGACCCGGTGCACATCCGCAGGCCGGAGGCGCGGGCGGCCGACGAGGAGCGCATCGCGTGGATGCTCGCCGGCGACCACGGGCGCGTGCTCGACACGATGGACGAGTTCTACCGCTTCAAGCCCGAGGCGCGGTTCGGCCACTACCTGATGATGGCGGGCGCGCTCGGCGAGCACGACCTGACCGCCCCCGGCCGGCTCTACAGCGAGTATGAGAACGCCACCGGCACCGGCCAGGTGCACATCTGGTTCGACCGGCCCGAGGGCGGCTTCCCCCGGCCGCGGGCCACGGACGCCTCCAACGACCCCTACCCCTATCCGTTCCGCCTCGAAAGCGCCCGCTGATGGCCGAATATCGCAGGATTCTGCTCGACGGCGCGGCCGTACAGGTGCGCAGGGAGGGTGACGAGCTGGTCGGCGCGGACGGCCGCACGGTGGGCGTCGACGACGCCGTCCACCTGCCGCCGTGCGTGCCGTCGAAGATCATCGCGGTCCATCTGAACCACCGCAGCAGGGTCGAGGAGTTCATGACCTCGCTGCCGCCCGCCCCGACGTACTTCCACAAGCCGACCTCGGCGCTCAACGCGCACAAGGGCGCGATCGTACGGCCCGAGCGGTGCGAGTACCTCAACTACGAGGGCGAGGTGGCGATCGTCATCGGCCGTACCGCCCGCAACATCTCCCCCGGCGAGGCGGGCGACTACATCGCCGGTTACACGATCGGCAACGACTACGGCCTGCACGACTTCCGCGACACCGACGCGGGCTCGATGCTGCGGGTCAAGGGCTCCGACACGCTCTGCCCGCTCGGCCCCGGCCTGGTCACCGACTGGGACTTCCACGGCAAGCGGCTGCGCACGTACGTGAACGGCAAGGTCGTGCAGGACGGCTCCACCGACGAGATGGAGTGGGACATGCACTACCTCGTCGCCGACATCGCCCGCACGATCACCCTCTACCCCGGCGACGTGCTGCTGTCCGGCACCCCGGCCAACTCCCGCCCGGTGCAGCCGGGCGACGTGGTCGAGGTGGAGGTCGAGGGCCTCGGCAGGCTCACCAACCACATCGTCAACGGCCCGGTCCCGATCCGCGACGACTGCGGCGCGCAGCCGACCGAATCGGAGGAGGTCATCTCGACCGCCTTCGGCGGCGACTGGGAGTTCCGCGGCATCCGTCCCCCGAAGCGTTGAGAAGGAGTTTCAACCGATGAAGGTCATCGTCGACATGGACGTCTGCAAGGACCACGGGCAGTGCGTCTTCTCCGCCCCCGAGGTCTTCCAGATCAACGAGAACGGCCGGCTGGTCTACGAGGCCGAGCCCGACGAGTCGCTGCGCGACGCCGTCGAGGAGGCCGCCGACGTGTGCCCGCTGCAGGCCATCACGATCGAGGGCTGACCACCGTGGGGCAGCGCATCGTGATCGCGGGCGCCTCGATGGGCGGCCTGCGGGCGGCCGAGCGGCTGCGGGCCGCCGGGTTCGCGGGTGAGATCGTGGCGGTCGGCGACGAGCCGCACCTGCCGTACAACCGGCCCCCGCTGTCGAAGGAGGCGCTGGCCTCGGAGGTGACCCACGAGGCGCTGGCGTTCCGGCTCCGCCCGGCGGTCGCCGACGTGACCTGGCGGCTCGGCGTGCCGGTCGTCTCCGCCGACCTCGCCGCCCGTGCCGTACGGCTGGCCGACGGCACCGAGCTGGCCTACGACGGGCTGGTCGTCGCCACCGGCATGCGGCCCCGGCGGCTTCCCGTCCCCGGACCGGCGGCGGGCCGCCATGTCGTGCGCACGCTGGAGGACGCCCGCGCGCTGCGCGCCGAGCTCGGCCCCGGCGTGCGGGTGCTGGTGATCGGCGCCGGGTTCATCGGGTGCGAGGTCGCGGCCACCGCCCGCACGCTCGGCGCGTCGGTCACCGTCGTCGCGCCGGAGGACGCGCCGATGCGCCGCCCGCTCGGGGCCGAGCTGGGCGCGGCCCTGCGCCGCCGCCACGAGGCGCGCGGCGTCGCGTTCCTGCTCGGCCGTACGGTCAGGGCCTTCCTGGGCTCCGGCCGGGTGACCGGAGCCGAGCTGTCCGACGGCACCAGCCTCGACGCCGACGTCGTCGTCGAGGCGGTGGGCTCGGCCGCCAACACCGGGTGGCTGGAGGGCAACGGGCTCGACCTGTCCGACGGCGTGCTGTGCGACGAGGCGCTGCGCGTCGAGGCACGGCCGGGGGTGGTGGCGGTGGGCGACGTGGCCCGCTTCCCCAACCCCCGCTATGACGGCGTGCCGCGCCGGGTCGAGCACTGGAGCATCCCCACCGACACGGCAAAGCACGCGGCGGTCACGCTGCTGGCCGATCTCGGCCTCGGCGACCCGCCCGCCGGGCCGTTCGCCCCGCTGCCGACGTTCTGGAGCGACCAGTACGACCTGCGCCTCCAGTCGTTCGGAGCGCCCGTTTTGGGGGAGGACGACATCCGGGTGCTGGAGGGCGACCTCGACGGCGAGGTCGTCGTCGGCTACCACCGCGACGGCGAGCTGGTCGGGGTCGTGCTGGTGGGCATGGCCTCCGCCGCCGCCCGTTATCGCACCGCGCTCACCCGCGCCTCCGTGACCGTATGACCTGGGAGGAGACCGTCGTGGACACGTATCGCAATGTGATCGCCGGGGAGGCCCGCGACCCGGCCTCCGGCGAGTGGATGGAGCTGGTCGACCCCTCCACCGAGAAGGTGTACGCCCGGGCGGCCCGCTCGGGCGGCGCGGACGTGGACCACGCGGTCACGGCCGCCGCCGAGGCCGCGCGCACCTGGCGGCGGACCACCCCGGCCGAGCGTCAGCGGCTGCTTCTTGAGCTGGCCGATCTGATGGCGGACAACAGGGAGGCGCTGGCCGAGGCCGAGGTGCGGGCGACCGGCAAGCCGCGCGGCACCGCGCTGCGGGTCGACGTGGGCGGGGCGATCGACACCGTCCGCTATTTCGCCGGCGCGGCGCGGGTGCTGGAGGGCCTCGGCGCCGCCGAGTACGCCGAGGGGCACACCTCGTTCGTACGCCGTGAGCCGATCGGCGTCGTCGCCCAGGTGACGCCGTGGAACTACCCGCTGATGATGGCGGCCTGGAAGATCGGCCCGGCGCTGGCGGCGGGCAACACGCTGGTGCTGAAGCCGTCCGACACGACGCCCGGCTCGACCGTGCTGCTGGGCGAGCTGTGCGCCCGGGTGCTGCCGCCCGGCGTGGTCAACGTCGTGTGCGGCGACCGGGACACCGGCCGCACCATGGTCGCGCACCCCGGCGTGGAGATGGTGGCGATCACCGGCTCGACCCGGGCCGGCGCCGAGGTGATGGCGGCCGCGGCGAGCGACCTCAAGGACGTCCACCTGGAGCTGGGCGGCAAGGCCCCCGCGCTGGTCTTCGCCGACACCGATCTCGAGGCGACCGCACGCGGCGTCGCCGAGGCGGCGTTCTTCAACACGGGCCAGGACTGCACGGCCGTCACCCGCGTGCTCGTCGAGCGGCGCGCGTATGACGGGTTCGTCGAGGCGCTCGCCGAGGCGGCGCGGGCCCTCGCCGTCGGTGCCCCCGACGAGGGCGCGTTTCTCGGCCCGTCCAACAACGCCGCCCAGGCCGAGCGGGTCGCCGGGTTCCTCGACCGGCTGCCCGCGCACGCCCGGGTGGTCGCCGGCGGCGCCCGGCTCGGCCGTCCCGGCTACTTCTTCCCGCCGACCGTCGTCGCCGACGTACGGCAGGACGACGAGATCGTGCAGCAGGAGATCTTCGGCCCGGTCGTGACCGTGCAGCCGTTCGAGGACGAGGACGAGGCCGTCGCCCTGGCGAACGGGGTCGAGTACGCGCTCGCCTCCAGCGTGTGGACCAGGGACACCGGGCGGGCCATGCGCCTTTCCGCCGCGCTGGACTTCGGCGCGGTCTGGGTCAACTGCCACCAGGTGATCATCCCCGAGATGCCGCACGGCGGCTTCAAGCACTCGGGCACCGGCAAGGACCTGTCCCGATACGGCCTCGACGCCTACACGCGCGTCAAGCACGTGATGATCAGCCACGCCTGACGTCTCCGCGAGCCGGATCAGGTGGTCAGCACCGTGCGGAGCAGCTCGCCGAACTCGGCGGGGTGCGTGCTGAGCCCGGTGTGCCCGCCGGGGAAGTGGACGAGGTCCAGGCCGAACCGCTCGGCGAGGAAGGCGGCGGGGCGGTAGGGCAGTTCGCCCCGCGAGTCCGCCCCCGCGGCGAGCACGAGCCGGTCCGACAGGGCCTCCAGGCGGTCCACGTCCGGCCGGTACGCCATGAAGCTCGGCACGATGCGTCCGAGGAAGTAGGGCATGTCGGCCATCGTCCGCTGCGCCCGTGCCGCCGCCTGCGGGGGAAGCTCGGTCGCCGCCCCGGCGTCGGCGGGCTCGGTGGCCGCCCCTGCCTGTACGGGCTCGGCGCCGGGCCGTCTCAGACCGGCCGCGAAGACGGCCGCCGCGGGCATCAGCCCTTCCCGGCGGAACGTGTCCTGGACGCGGGCGAGCAGCGCGCGGTGGTCGGCGGCGTCCGGCAGCACCTCCACCACCGGCGGCTCGTGGGCCACGACGCGTTCGATCCGCTCGGGATGGGTGGTGAGCAGGTGCAGCGCGACGATGGCGCCCGAGCTGCAGGCGGCCACGCGGGCGGGCGCGTCCGGAGACAGCAGCTCCAGCAGCCGAAGCGCGTCGTCGGCGTGCCGCTCGACCCGCTGCTCGGCCTCCGGGTCGTCCAGCGGGCTGCGGGACAGACCGCGCGGGTCGTAGGACGCGACCGTGTAATCGGCGGCCAGGGCGTCGGCGACGCCGTCGAAGGAGGCCGCTCCGCCCGTGCCTCCGGGGATCAGCAGCAGGAGCGGCCCCGCTCCGCGCACCTCGTAGTGCAGGGTGGCGCCGTCCACGTGCAGGTGGCCGATGGCGGGGCCGGTCATGCCGGATCTCCTTCGTCGCGCGTGGGCCAGCGCTCCAGGAGGGTGTGCAGGGCGTCGAGGCAGCGGACCCAGGTGTCCTCCGCCGGGCGCGCGTGCGCGAACCCGCCCGCGGCCTCCAGGCTGGTGAAGCCGTGCAGCGTGCTGCGCATCAGCCGGACCGCGTCGGTCAGGTCGGGCTCCTCCAGCGCGTAGCCGCGCAGCATGCTGTAGGTCAGCTCGACGGCGCGCCGCGGGCCGGCCGCCTTCGCGGCGAGCTCGGGGTCGATCTGTATCGGGATCTGCGTCGCCGTGTATCGGCCCGGGTGGTCGTGCGCGTACTGCCGCCAGGCGTTGGCGTACGCCACCAGCGCGTCCTTCCCGGCCCGCCCGGCGGTCGCCTCCGCGATGCGGATGGTCTTCTCGTCCGCCGCCAGCAGCGCGATCCGCCCGCGCAGGTCCTCAAGGCTGCGGACGTGCGCGTAGAGGCTGGCGTCCTTCACCCCGAGTCGCCGCGCCACCGCCGACATGGTCACGTGGTCGAGCCCGACCTCGTCCGCCAGCTCGGCACCGGCGAGCGTCACCCGATCCGCCGTCAACCCGGCCCGCACCATGCGTATGCCGCCCTTCCGAAATGTTCCTAGGAGCCCTAGATTTTTCCTTGGACCCCAAGGTTTCCGTACGCCGGCGCGGAGCGCAAGCGGTTATCGCGCTGACGGCTCGCAGGCTCCGGGGGCGATCTCGGGCCTGGTTGTCCCCCGTGCGAGCTACCGGCGAATGTCCACCGCGCGGTGACGACTCCCGGCCGCCGGATCTTTAGCGTTCTCGTCGTAGCCGCGGCGCCCCGGCCGCGGAATCTCCGAAGGAGTCGTCATGCGACTGTTGAAGCAGCTCGTGGCCGTCGCGGTGGTCGCCTTCGCCGGCGGCGCGCTCGTGGGCGCGGTGCAGGGAAACGCGTTCGTCACCCTGGTCCTCGGTCTCGGGACAGCCGTCCTCGCGGTGGTCGTGTACGCCCGGGTCGTGCGGTGGTCCGAGCGCCGCACGCCCGTTGAGGTGGCCGGGAAAGGCGCCGTCCCCGCGGTCGGCCGGGGGCTGCTGATCGGGGCCGGAATGTTCGCGGCCGTGATCGTGAACCTCGCCTTCCTGGGGTACTTCCGGATCGACGGCCTCGGCTCGGTGACGGGCGCGATCGGGCTGCTCGGCTTCATGGCCGCCGCCGCCGTGACGGAGGAGCTGCTCTTCCGCGGCGTCCTGTTCCGGATCGTCGAGGAACGGACCGGCACGTGGATCGCGCTCGGGCTGTCCGGGCTGGTGTTCGGCCTGATGCACCTGGGCAACGAACACGCCAGTCTGTGGGGCGCGATCGCCATCGCCGTCGAGTCCGGCGGCATGCTCGCCGCCGCCTACGCCGCCACCCGCACCCTGTGGCTGCCGATCGGCGTGCACTTCGGCTGGAACTTCGCCGAGGCCGGCATCTTCAGCGCCGAGGTCTCCGGCAACGGTGCGACGCACGGGCTGCTGAACAGCGTGACGTCGGGCCCGGCACTGCTCACCGGCGGCGACTTCGGGCCGGAGGCGAGCCCGTACGCGGTCGTGTTCGGCGCGCTGCTGACGATCGTCTTCCTGTGGCTGGCCCGTCGTCGCGGCAACCTGGTCCCCCTCCGGCGGCACGCCCGGGCCGCCGCGGCCGCTACGCTCTCCCAGTGATCGATTTCCGGCGGGTCCCGGATCTGTGGATGCGGTTCGACGTCACGGTCCGGGATTCCTCGTTGGCGCTGTTCCTGGCCGCCACGTCACTTATGCCGGCGGTGCGCAACTACGGGACACAGCTCGGCGACCTGCCGACCCGCCCCCTGGACGCGGCGGCCGCCCTCGTGATCGCCCTGGAGTGCCTGCCGCTGGCCGTCCGCCGGCGGTGGCCGGCCGTCTGTCTCCTCCTGGTGTCGCTGGGCTTCGCCCTCGACCAGCTCCTCGCGTACCACACGGCGGGGGGCACCGCGCTGCCCATCGCGCTCATCAGCTCGGGCCTCCATCTGGAACGTCACCGGCGCGTCATCATGGCCCTGCTCTCCGCGGCGTACGTGCCGCTGGCGGTCGCGCTCGACCGGAGCGGCTCGCCCGAGCAACTGGACGGCTATGTGACGTTCTTCCTGGCGCTGGTCCTCGCATGGGGGGCCGGGGCCTGGCTGCGCTCCGCCCGGGCCGCCGAGGCCGAGGCCCGCCTCCGCGTCGCCGAGGCCACCCGCGCCGCCGAACGCACCCGCATCGCCCGCGAGCTCCACGACGTCGTGACCCATCACGTGACGGCGATGGTCGTACAGGCCGAGGCGGCACGCTATCTGACCGCCGCGCCCGAGCGTCTCGACGCGGCCCTCACCGCCGTCACCGACACCGGCCGGCGAGCCATCTCCGACCTGCGGCGCCTGCTCGACCTGCTCAACCCCGACCACGACAGCGACGTCAGGTTGCCGTCCGTCGGCGAGCTCCGCACGCTGGTGGAGCAGACCCGCCGGGCCGGGCAGCCAGTGGAGTTCACCGAGGAGGGCGAACCGGCCGAATCCACCGGCAGCGCCGAATTCGTCGCCTATAGGGTCGTGCAGGAATCCCTGACCAACGCCCTCAAATACGCCCATGGCAGCCGCACCGAGGTCCGGGTGCGCTACGGCGAGAAGGAGATTTACGTGGAGGTCGGCACCGACGGCTCCGGCTCGCGGACCGGCGCCCCCGGTGGGAGCGGGCGCGGTCTCGCCGGGCTCCGCGAGCGGGTCGACGCTCTGGGCGGCGAGTTCAGCGCCGACCGGCAGGCGGGCGGCGGCTTCGTCGTACGGGCCCGCATCCCCGCGGGGAGCCCGTCATGACCGCGCCGGTCCGGGTCCTGGTCTGCGACGACCAGGCGCTGATCCGCACCGGGTTCGCGACGATCATCGACGCGCAGCCCGACCTCGAAGTGGTGGGCGAGTGCGGGGACGGCCGCACCGCGGTCGACCTCGCCCGGCGGCTGAACCCCGACATCGTGGTGATGGACGTGCGCATGCCGGTGCTCGACGGCATCGAGGCGACCCGCCTGCTGGCCGGCGCGGGCGTGGAGAATCCCATCAAGGTGCTCGTGGTGACGACGTTCAACCTGGACGAGTACGTGTACGAGGCGCTGCGGGCGGGAGCGAGCGGGTTCCTGCTCAAGGACGCCCCGCCGGCGCAGCTCCTGCACGGCATCCGCACCGTCGCGACGGGCGCCGCGCTGCTGGCGCCGGAGGTGACGCGGCAGCTCGTCGGCAGATACGCGGCGCGGATCCGTCCGGCCGAGGGCACATCGGACGACGTCGCGCTGACCCCGCGCGAGCTGGAGGTGCTGCGCCTCATCGCCGACGGCCTGTCCAACAGCGAGATCGCCGCGACGCTGGTCATCAGCCAGGAGACCGTCAAGACGTACGTGTCGCGCATCCTCACCAAGCTCGGCCTGCGCGACCGCGTGCAGGCCGTGGTCTACGCCTACCGCCGGGGCCTGGTCACCTGAGACGCGTTATTGCGATCCGTCCGATAGCGCGATCTTTTGCCCGTCTGGAGTGGATATGTCTGCACTGATCCGGTGAGCACCTCGAACCGCCCCCGGCCCACACTCCAGGACTCTGATCTCCTGTCCTGAACGGGAACCCAACCGGCGAACCGATTCGAAACACGCCGCTGAACTGGGGGTTTCGCGCCTCGGCGACAGGAACCTCGCCAGGACCGGTCGCAGGACATATCCCGTTCATGTCTGCGATACACGCAATTGACATGCCTTCCCACGTGAATTTACGCTCATTGCGAATCGATTCGACATCGTCGCCTGCGTTGAGACCACCCTTCGCTTCACCCCGACCGCCGGACGGCGTGTTCCCCACCCCCCGTCGAAGGAGTCACGAGTGAACAGCACCTCACGTCGGCGGCGCGGCCGCCGCGGCCTGGCCGCCCTGTTCTCCGCCGCGGCACTCGTCGCCGCATCCGTCCTCGCGACCGCCGCACCGGCTCAGGCCGCCGACGAGTCCATCACCGTCGATTTCTCGGTCGCGGGCGGATCCCCGACGTACCGGGCGTCGGGGTGGATCTACGGCATGAGCGAGAACGCGGCCAACCCTCCGGACAACTACTTCACCGATGTGAAGTTCCGGTACATGCGCGCCGGAGGCGCCCAGCTCGACAGCCCCGGCGGCTGGGTGTCGGGCAAGTACGACCGCAGGTGGAACGCCACCCGCGCCCAGTTGCTGCGCACGCGGTCGCTCGGCGGGGAGTTCGTCCTGCTCGTGCACGACCTATGGGGAGCCGACGGCTACCCGATCTCCCGCTTCCCCGGCGACAACGGCGACTGGACCGACTACGACAACTTCCTGACCCGCCTGATCGACGACGTACGGGCGACCGGCGCCCCGGTCCAGTGGGACCTGTGGAACGAGCCCAACATCACCCTGTTCTGGAACCGTCCGCAGTCGCAGTATTTCGAGATGTGGAAACGCGCCTACCAGCGCATCCGTGCCGCGTTCCCCTCCCACCTGATCGTGGGCCCCAGCCTCGCGGGCGTGCCGTCCACCAGCGGCTGGTGGACGCAGTACCTCGACTACGTCAAGGCCAACAACGTCGTTCCCGACATCGTCAGCTGGCACTCCCTGCCCGGGGACCCGGTCACCAACGTCGCGACGGCCGACACCACGCTGAACTCCCGCGGCATCGCCCATCCTCGCCCGTACCAGATCAACGAGTACGGCGCCTCCAACGAGCAGAACCCGGCCGACGGCGCCTGGTACATCGCCCGGCTGGAGCGCGCCGGGGCCGACGGACTGCGCGCCAACTGGGCGGGCGGGAACAACCTGCACAACGACCTGGGCAACCTCCTCGTCCACAACTCCTCCGGCCAATACCAGCCCAAGGGCGAGTGGTGGGTCTACCGCTTCTACGGCTCCCAGACCGGGCAGATCGCCGCCGTCACCCCGAGCTCCAACTACGACGCCTTCGCCACCAAGGCGAGCGGGAACGCCAAGGTCCTCGTCGGCGGCGGACGCACCACCGGCACCATCACCGTCAACCTGCGGCGCCTGGACACCACCGGCGGCATCGTGCAGAACAACCAGGCCCGCGTTCTCGTCGAGCGCATCCCCTACAACGGCGGCGGCGCGGTCCAGGGACCGGTCACCGTCCAGGACACCGTGGTGACCCTGTCCGGCAACGGCACCACCGTCAACCTTCCGCACACCGCCATCGACGACACCTTCACCATCACACTCCTGCCGCCCTCAACCGGCGGGGGATCGACGTCGGCGTTCCGCAACGTCAACGCCGGCCGCTGCCTCGACGTGCCGAACCTGTCGCAGACGAGCGGCACCCAGCTCAACCTGTGGGACTGCAACGGCCAGACCAACCAGCAGTGGACGTACACCTCCTCCCGGCAACTGCAGGTGTACGGCACCAGGTGCCTGGACGCCGAGGGCGCCGGAACCGCGAACGGCACCAGGGCGATCATCTGGGACTGCAACGGTCAGGCCAACCAGCAGTGGAACGTCAACGCCGACGGCACCATCACCGGCGTGCAGTCCGGCCTGTGCCTGGAGGCGAGCAACTTCGGCACCGCGAACGGCACCAAGGTGCAACTGTGGTCCTGCACCGGCACGACCAGTCAGAAGTGGACCCGGAACTGATCGTCTTCCCCATGGGATCGAACCGATTCGGAGGACCGCGAATGAACGGATCGCGCACGTCACCGAGGTCGCGCGGACCGTGATCTGAGCCATGGTCGTCGATCCGTGCGCTCGATTCGACTTACGATGTGCATGTCGGTCGGACGAGGTGAGGAGCGCCGGTGAACATCGGGGAGATCGCCAAGCGGTCGGGTGTGGCGCGCAGCACCGTCTCGTACGCCCTCAGCGGCAAGCGCCCGGTGTCGGAGGAGACGCGCCGGCGCATCCAGGCGGTCATCGATGAGCTGGGCTACCGGCCCAACGCCGCGGCAAAGGCGCTCAAGGAGGGCAGGACCCACACCATCGGCCTGGTCATCCCGCCCGCCAGCCGCCGCCTGACCGACATGCAGCTCGGGTTCGTGGCCAGCGTCGTCGACGCCGCCGCCCACGCCGACCTGGACGTCCTGCTGTCACCCTCCGGGGGCGAGCACGACCGGTCGTTCGAGCGCGTGGTCGGCGGCAGACGCGTGGACGGGGTCATCGTCATGGAGATACGGCTGGAGGACGACCGGGTGACCCGCCTGCGGCAGGCCGGGCTGCCCTTCGTCGGCATCGGCCGCACCAGCCGGCCCGAGGAGATGTCCTGGGTGGACATCGACTACGAGAAGCTGATCGCCAACTGCGTCCACCACCTTGCCGACCTGGGTCATCGCCGCATCGCCCTGGTCAACCGCTCCGAGGAGCTGGTGGCGGCCGGATACGGCCCCGGCCACCGCGCGCAGGCCGGTTTCGCCCGCGCGATGGCCGAGCGCGGTCTCGACGGCGTGCAGACCTGCTGCGCCGACGACGCCCAGTCGGGGGTGTCCTGCGCCGAGCGGCTCCTCGGCGAGCATCCCGATCTGACCGCGATCGCCACCATCAACGAGGCCGCCACTCCCGGGATGTATCACGCGCTTGCCCAGGCGGGCCTGGTCGTGCCTCGCGACTTCTCCATCGCCGGCGTCGCGGCGCGGGACTGGGCGGAGAACCTGCACCCTCCGCTCACGGCCGCCGACGTCCCCGCGGACGAGCTCGGCGCCCGCGCCGTCGACATGCTCATCCGGCTGATCGCCGACCCCGCCACCCCCCACGGCCATCTCCTGGTCGCGCCGCCCATCTCCCTGCGAGGCACGACCGGACCCGCCCGCGCGCGCGGCCGCCGTTCCTGACGGCCGGACGCCGGCCCGCGCCCGCCACACGAAACATGCCCCGGCCGGACGCGGATCCTTTCCTGACCCTTCACGAGACTCCGGCCTGCCAGCTGGGCATTCTCGGATGACGTTTCCTCACCCCCGGCAGATCGGCGCTGCCGGCGCACAACCACCCGTCGATGTCGTGAAATTTTCACATCTGGCCGCTCGTGGTGATCGGGCCCGCCCTCGTCGCGGCAGATGAGGCGCATCGACAGCCCGGGGAGACCGGCCCGGGCCGACCGGGAGCCTTGACGCGGGGTCGGCCGTCGTATTTGCTCCGCCGCACCACCACCTACATCAACACCGAGAGAGGACAGTCCCGTAAAGCAAAATGTTAGCGCTAACAACCCGCTTGATCGTCGTCCTTCCCGCACTATCCCAGGAGCATTCATGAAGATCGCATCCCTTCTGCGCCTGGTCGGCGCCGCGTTCATCTCTCGCAACATGCTCGGCGGACACGCGGCGGCGGCGACCGCCCGTACGTGGAGACGCCTGTCGGCCGCGGCGCTGCTGGCCGTGAGCTTGGCGGTGGCGGGCACGCTGACGAGCCCGGGGGTCGCCGTCGCGGAGTCGAACGGCGGGGTGCGGGTGATGCCGCTGGGCGACTCGATCACCGAGGGCACGCAGGTGCCCGGCGGCTACCGGATCGGGTTGTGGCAGCGCCTGGCCTCGGGTCGCTACACGATCGACTTCGTCGGGTCGCAGTACAACGGACCGGGCAACCTGGGCGACCACGACCACGAGGGACACCCG
>NZ_JAATEK010000062.1:0-28791 GCF_012034195.1 Microbispora sp. CL1-1 | reverse complement strand
ATGGTAGCCGCGACGGCGACGCTCACGCGAGAGGCCATCAAACCCTTGAACGCGCCGAACTCCTCGGGCTTCTGCAGCGCCTGCGTGAAGAACCCCTCAAGCTCGTCGAGCTTGTTGATGGGCACCCAGGGGTTGGTGCTCTTGTTGCCCTGCTGCAGCGCGCCGGAGGCGAAATTGTGATTCACCGACTGCGCGAAGTCGGGAAGATAGCGGCCTGCAACGTATAGCAGGGAACCGCGGATCTCCTCGGGCAGATGGGTTCCCGGGTGGAGTTTGGAGAATTCGGCGGTGGCTTGGACGATGTGGACGACGGACCAGGCGGATTCCTTGGCGTCGGCGGAGGTGCCGCGTTCCGCGGAGACGGCCGCCTTGAGGAAGGCCGCAGTGGGCGCGGAGAGGTCCACCTGGCCGATGGGCGGAAGCACGCCGCCCGGGTGCACGTATGAGCTCAGGAAGGGCCCCGGGTCGTAGCCGGGGGTGTGCCAGGAATCGCTGACGAGCATGCGGGCGTACTTCAGGCCGGTGGTCTGATCGCCCAGCACGTGGCGGGCGGCCATGCCGTTCTCCGCGGCCCGCTGGAGGACGGTCCCCACGGCGTCGTACTCCGCCATGAGCCGCTGGTGGCGTGACGCGTCGGCGTCGGTCTCCAGCGGGCCTCGGGCGGGCGGCCAGATCGTCTTGCCGGCGGCGCGGGCGTCGAGCATGGCGCGGGTCAGGTCGGCCAGGAAGCGGGAGTCCCATGACCTGCCCTCGGGGCCGTACTTCACCAGCATGCCGACCGACCAGGGGTCGGAGTTCGCGGTGAGGGCGGCGCGGGTCGCGTCGGGCAGCAACGGGCGGCGGTCCTTGCCCGTGCCGACGCGCATCTGGCCAGCGGCGGCCAGGGACGCCCCGAGGGCCCGCAGCACGCTCACGCTCTCCGCGCTGAACAGCGCACTTCCCGTTCGTTCGTACAGCGCGCGGGCGGCGCGCAGTGCGAGCGGCCCGGCCCCGGCCCAGAAGGCCGCCTGGTAGTCCTCGTCGGCGAGGTGCCGCTGCAGGCTCTCCGGCAGTCCCAGGAGGGCGGTGCGGGCCTCCTCGGGGTTCTTGGCCGCGAGGGCGGCGGCCAGCGTCTCCGCGTCGCGTTTGCCCTGGTTTCCGCTCTGTCCCGTGGCCTCCCAGTCGAGCCGTACGCTGGGCGGCCGGTCCAAGGTGAGGCCGGGGACGCCGGGCGCGCGGCTCAGCGCGCTCCAGCCCTGCTCCCTCGCCAGCTCGTACGCCCTGGTCGTGCGGGCGTCCATGTCGCGTACGTCGTCGAGCGCGGCGGCGATGAGGCCGGGCAATGAGGTGACCGCGACTTCGCTTCCCTATTTCTGCATTTTCTGCTGTATGAGGGGGCTATGCCGGGCCAGCAGTTCGTGTAGCCGTTCGAGCCTTTTCGTGAGTTCCTTGAGATTATCGGGATCGACTCCGACGAAGTCCCCCACGGCGATCCTTCCCGGTGCGGCGGCCTACGAGGCGGCTTTGCGGCGCTCCGCCTCCTCCACACGGGCGATCAGGCGCGGCTGCTCGGCGAGCACGGCGTCGAAGAGCCTGGTGAGCTGGGTCTTCCGGGCGTTCCAGCCGGCGGCCCAGCGGTCGGCCGCAGGGCCCTGCCAGGTGTGGTCGCCGAACATGGCCGGGACGGCGGTGAGCGCCTGGAGGATCTCCCGTACGGCGGTCGCGGTCGCGGCCATGTCCGCCCTGCATTCGACGATCTCGGATGACGTCACCGGCCCTCCCGTTTCTCACGCTGACGCACCGTAAGCCTAAGGAAACACCGATCGCTCAGCCAGGGATATGCGCGACGACAATCGGGATTGCCGAATAACTATGGGAGGAAAATGCCATATTCGGCCACATCGGAGGTGAGGTGCGGGGGCAGGGAGGCGGCGGCCGAGACGTCCTCGGCCGAGACGAAGCCGCCCACCTCGTCGCGTACGCGCACGATCTGCTCGGCGAGCGCGGGCGTCAGGCCGGGCAGGTTCGCGATCACCACAGCGGGGGCGTGGTTGACGTCGATCAGGCCGCCGTCGTCGTATTGGCGGGGCAGGTCGGGCCGCCCGATCCGCAGCTCGCGCGCCATGACCGGATCGCGTTCCGCCAGCTCCCTGGCCTGCTGTCGTAGGGAGCGGCGGTGCTGCGCGACCGCGATCGCCTGCTCGTTCGCGGTCCCGTACGGCCGGACGTCGTCGAAGACCTGCCGCCTGACCGCGAGCGAGTGCACGGTGCCGACCAGCCAGGGACAGAGCATGCAGACGACCATGAAGAGGGACACCAGAGCCGGCTCCTGCGTGTCCGCGTACAGCTCGACCAGGTAGATCCAGGCACCGCTGGCAGTGGCGTATCCGGCGGCGGCGGCCCCGTACCACATGCTGCGCTTGCGGATGGCGGCGTACAGCATGCTGAAGGGCGTGCCGAAGCCGCAGGTGTAGAGCGGGGTGAGCGCCCACAGGTAGCTGGGGACGCTGGACGGCCGCTGCACGGGCGGCGGTGTCGGCGGGGGCGGCGGCGGCATCGGTGGTGGAGGAGGCGGCGGCACGGGCGAGTGCGCGTGCGGCTGTGCGGGTGGCGGCACGTGGGGATGCGCGTGCGGCTGTGCGGGTGGCGGCACGTGGGGATGTGCGGGCGGTGGCATGTGCGGCTGTGCGGGCGGCGCCGGATGGGCGCCATGCGGGCCCGGCCACTGCTGCCCGTACGGTCCCGGCCCCCGATGCCGGTACGGGTTCTGCGGCCCCTGCCCGTGCGGTCCCTGCGGCCCCTGCCCGTGTGGCCCGTGAGGACCCTGCCCGTGAGGACCCTGCCCGTGCGGTCCTTGCCCCTGTGGGCCCTGCCCCTGCGGCCCCTGTGGTCGGTACGGCGGTTCTTGTGGCCCCCGTGGTCCGTGTTGCGGCCCGTGTGGTCCTTGCGGTCCGGGTGGGTAACCTCCCGGCCCCCCATAGCCGTTCATGGTCCAGACGATACGTATTTGTCGGGGTCCGCGCTGCCCCCTTCTCCCCACATCCTGTGGACAACCCTGGGGATGACGGTGTGGACGATGTGGAAAACAGCCCGGACGGAGTCACGCGTTCACGCGCCGCCGATAGTGCGCGATGATGAGCAGGTGGCGCACATTCCAGGAGAAGGGCTGGCCAAGGGTTTGGCCGTGACCATGCGGCACATGCTGCGGAAGTCCGACACGCAGCAGTACCCGGAGGTCCACCCCGACCTGCCCGCCCGCAGCCGGGGCGTGATCGCCCTGGTCGAGGAGAACTGCACCGTCTGCATGCTCTGCGCCCGCGAGTGCCCCGACTGGTGCATCTACATCGACTCCCACAAGGAGACCCTGCCGGCGCCCGAGGGTGGCCGCCCGCGCGCCCGCAACGTGCTCGACCGCTTCGCGATCGACTTCTCGCTGTGCATGTACTGCGGCATCTGCATCGAGGTGTGCCCCTTCGACGCGCTGTTCTGGTCGCCCGAGTTCGAGTACGCCGAGTACGACATCCGCGATCTTCTCCACGAGAAGGACAGGCTGGGCGAGTGGGCGGCCACCGTGCCGCCGCCACCGGCTCACGAGGTCGGCGCCGAGCCGCCGAAGGAACTGTCGGCCGCGTCCCGCCCGGCACCGGCCCGCCGTACGGCACCGCCCGCGCCGGCGAGGGGGCCCGCCGAGGGCACGTCAGCGGCCCAGGAGACCGCCCAGGAGACCGTGCGGGAACCGGCGGCGGAGCCCGCGAAGAGTGCGGAGAATCGCCCGCGTCGTGAGCCGCCCAGAGCCATGCGCGACATCCGCTCCATCCGGCCGCCGGGCTCGCTGCCCAAGAAGAACGGCCCGTCGTCACAGGAGAAGAAGGACGGGCCCGAGGGGGAGCGATGACCTCCCAGGCGCCGGGGTTGTGGCCGCCCTCGGGGCCTGAGATCGTCTTCCTGCTGCTCGGCGCCGTCGCCGTCGGCTCCGCCCTGCTGGTCGTCACGACCAGGCAGCTCGTTCACGCGGCGCTGTGGCTGGTCGTCTGCTTCGGCGCGCTCGCGGGCGGCTATCTGGTGCTGACCGCCGAGTTCGTCGCCTGGGTGCAGGTGCTGATCTACGTGGGCGCGGTCGTGGTGCTGCTGCTGTTCGGGATCATGCTGACCCGCGCGCCCATCGGGCCCTCGGCCGGCCTCGACTCCGGCAACCGGTGGGCCGCCGCGCTGGTCGCCGTCGCGACCGCCGCCGTGCTCGTCACCGTGGTGATCACCGGCTTCCGCTCGGCGTACGCACCGCTCCAGCCCGGGCAGGGGGCGGCCGAACCCCTGGGAGCGAGCGTCTTCCGCACCTGGGTGCTGCCGTTCGAGGCGCTGTCGGTGCTCCTGCTCGCCGCGCTGATCGGCGCGATCGTCCTGTCCCGTACGGACATTAGGGGGCGGGAATGACCCGGTTATCGGCCTTATCGAGCAGCCTGACGGCCCGGAGGCGGTGAGCGAGGATGCACGTCGTCTACCCGGTGGTGATCTCCGCCCTGTTGTTCTCCATCGGTGTGTACGGCGTGCTGGCCCGGCGCAACGCGATCCTCGTGCTGATGTCGGTCGAGCTGATGCTCAACGCGGTCAACCTCAACCTGGTGGCCTTCGATGTCTGGCTCAGGGACCGCCTGCACGGCGGACAGGTGCTGACGCTGTTCGTCATCGTGATCGCCGCGGCCGAGGTGGGTCTGGGGCTGGCGATCGTGCTGGCCGTCTTCCGTACGCGCCGGACCGTCGACGTCGACCGGTTGCGGGCGCTCGCCGAAGTCGTACGCGCACCCGGCTCGGGGCGTCCGGACGGGGAGGACGCCTCGTGATCGTCGTCGTGGCTCTCATCGTCCTGCTGCCGTTCGCCGCCGCCGCGGCGGGGCTGCTGGCGACCCGCCTCGGCACCCGGAACCTGGGCGCCCGCGCGGAACGGGTGGCCTACCGGCGGGCGGCGTGGTTCGCGATCGCCCCGGGCGCGGTGTCGGCGGCGCTGACGGTGTGGCTCGCCGCCTCGCTTGCGGAGGGAGCGGGCGCGTCGGAAGGGCGCTTCTGGTCGGAGCTGCTGCCCGGCCGGGTCGAGGGCACGCTGACGGTGGTCGAGACGGGGTCGGTGCCGATCTCCCTGACTCTGCGGGCCGACGGATTGTCAGTGCTCGCGGGCATCCTGGTCGTCGTGGTCGCGCTGGCGGTGCAGGTCTACTCGGTCGGGTACATGCGGGACGAACCCCGCTACCCGTCCTACAGCGCGTTCGTCAGCCTGTTCACCAGCGCCATGCTGCTGGTCGTCTACGCGGGGGACCTGATCGTCCTCTACGTCGGCTGGGAGGTCATGGGCCTGTGCTCCTACCTGCTCATCGGGCACTGGTGGGAAGACCGGGCCAACTCCCGGGCGGCGGTGAAGGCGTTCCTGGTCACCCGGCTCGGCGACGTCGGCTTCCTGTTCGGGATCTTCGTCCTCGGCACGGCGGCGGGCGGCTTCCGGATCGACGACGTGCTGCGCGCCGACATTCCCCAGGGCACGCTCATCGCCGCGACGCTGCTGCTGCTCGCCGGGGTCGCGGGCAAGAGCGCGCAGGCGCCGCTGCATACCTGGCTGCCCGACGCGATGGCCGGTCCCACCCCGATCAGCGCGCTCATCCACGCGGCCACGATGGTGGCGGCCGGGATCTTCGTCGTCGCCCGGCTCTATCCCGCCTTCCTCGCGGCGCCGCCCACGCTCGACGTGCTGGGCGTGGTCGCCGCCGTCGGCATGCTGGGCGCCGCCCTCGCCGCGCTCGCGCAGGACGACCTCAAGCGCGTGCTGGCCTACTCGACGATCAGCCAGCTCGCCTACATGGCCGCGGCGCTGGCCGCCGGGTCCGACCGGGCGGCGATGTTCCACCTGGTGTCGCACGGCGCGTTCAAAGCCCTGCTGTTCCTCTGCGCGGGCCTGGTGATCCACCACGTCGGGTCGAACCTGATCAGCCACATGGGCGGGCTGCGCCGCGCTCTTCCCGTGACGTTCTGGACGATGACCATCGGTTTCGCCGCGCTCGCCGGGCTGCCGCCCGCGAGCGGGTTCTTCAGCAAGGACGCGGTGCTCTCGGCCGTCGAGCACGGGACGGGACCGGCCCAGCCGTTCGCGTACGCGTCGGCGCTGCTGACCGTGGGGGTGACCGGGGCGTACGCCGCCCGGGCCTGGCTGCGCACGTTCTTCGGGCCCGCCCGGGTCGAGCCGCTCGCGGAGCCGTCGCCCGGTGTCGCCCACGTCTTCGACGGCCGGGAGGCGCCCCGGTCGATGCTGTGGCCGGCCGGCGTGCTGGCCGTGCCCGCCCTGCTGCTCGGCCTCGCCGGATCGGTGGCCGGATCGGTGGCCGGATCGGTGGCCGGATCGGTGGCCGGGTCGGCGACCGGAGTGGAGGTCGAGTGGGGGCCGGCGGCTGTCAGCCTCGCCGTCGCGCTGCTCGGCGCCGGGATCGTGTACGCCCTGTGGCGGGCCGCGCCCGAACAGGATCCGGCCCGGCTGCTCGGGCCGTTCCGAGTGCCGTGCGAGCGGGCCTTCTACGTGGACGCCGCGTACGCGGCACTGGTCGCCCGGCCCGTCCTGCGCCTGGCCAGGGTGGTGGTCCGTACGGACACACGGGTGGTGGACGGCGCGGTCCGCGGCTCCGGCCGGGCGACGCTCGGCCTGTCCGGCCTGGTGCGGCTCGCCCAGAACGGCAACGCACAGCTCTACGTCACCGGCCTGTTCGCCGGGCTCGTACTGATCGCGGTCGCGGCGGTGGTGCTGACATGACGCGGCGGATTCGAAACGGTGGCGCGCAGCTTCTTCGCGGTCACGCGCCGGCTCGGACACGCGGCGCGTGGCTTCTCCACGGCGGTGCGTGGCTTCTCCACGGCGGTGCGTGGCTTCTCCACGGCGGTGCGTGGCTTCTCCACGGCGGTGCGTGGCTTCTCCAGGGTGGCGCGCGGCTTGGGAACGGCGACGCAGGGTTTCCTGGCGGTGGCGCGTGGCTTCCCCGTGGTGGTGACACCGTGGTGGCGTTGGCGGTGACGACGTGAGCTGGTTGCCGATCGCACTCGTGGCCGTCCCCCTGCTGGGGGCCCTCGCCGCCTTCGTGCGGGCCGTACGGGACAGTGCGGTGGCCTGGGGGATCGCCGTCTCGGCGGCGGTGCTGGTCCTCGCCGCAGCGCTCGCCGCGCTCTTCGACTACGCCCGCCCCGCCGAGATGCAACTGCAGACCGATCAGCCCTGGATCCCCGGCCTCGGCCTGCGGTTCCACCTGGGCGTGGACGGCGTCTCGCTGCCGCTCGTCGTGCTGACCGCGCTGCTCACGTTGCTATGCTTCGTCCACCTCGCGGGGCATCCGCCGGAGGGCGGCCGGACGGGTGGGCTGGTCGTCACGCTGCTCGTGCTCGAAGTCGGCATGCTCGGCACGTTCCTCGCCCTCGACCTGCTGCTGTTCTTCGTGTTCTTCGAGGTCGTGCTGGTCCCGATGTATTTCGTGATCGCCCTGTGGGGCGGCGCGGGCAGGCGGGTGGCGGCCGTGAAGTTCATCCTCTACACGCTGCTCGGCAGCGCGGTCCTTCTCATCGGCCTGCTCGTCGTCTGGACCCAGGCCGGCACGCTCGACATGGTCGCGCTGGCCGACCGCCACGGCTCGGGCATCGCCCGGTCGGCCCAGATTCTCGCGTTCC
Source organism: Microbispora sp. CL1-1 (assembly GCF_012034195.1). Classification (NCBI taxonomy): domain Bacteria; kingdom Bacillati; phylum Actinomycetota; class Actinomycetes; order Streptosporangiales; family Streptosporangiaceae; genus Microbispora; species Microbispora sp. CL1-1. The sequence continues at coordinate 21,126 of NZ_JAATEK010000062.1, read as the reverse complement.
TCGCCATCGGTCTCGGCCTGGCGGTGAAGACGCCCATGTGGCCGCTGCACACCTGGCTGCCCGACGCGCACACCGAGGCGCCGACCGTCGGCTCGGTGCTGCTCGCGGGCGTGCTGCTCAAGATGGGTTCGTACGGCTTCGCCAGGATCGCGATCCCGGTGCTTCCCGAGGGCGCGGCGGCCCTGGCACCCTGGCTAGGCGCGTTCGCCGTGGCCGGCATCGCGTACGGATCGCTCGCCTGCCTCGCCCAGCGCGATCTCAAACGAATGATCGCCTACTCGTCCGTCGGCCACATGGGCTTCGTGCTGCTCGGATTCGCCTCGCTCACGCCGGTGGGCATGAACGGCGCACTGTTCGCCAACGTCGCCCACGGGCTGATCACCGGCCTGCTGTTCTTCCTCGCAGGAGCGGTCAAGGAGCGGTACGGCACGGCCGACATGGTCCGGCTCGGCGGCGGGATGCTGCGCCGCCTGCCGTACGTCGGGTCGCTGCTGACCTTCGCCTGCGTCGCCTCGCTGGGCCTGCCCGGCCTCGCCGGGTTCTGGGGGGAGATGCTCGCGCTGCTCGGCGCGTTCCGCCCGGCCGCAGGGCTCTCCCGGCCACTGTTCCTCGTGTTCATGGCCGTCGGAGGGCTCGGCACGGTGCTCACCGCGGCCTACTTCCTGGTCATGCTCTCGCGGGTGACGCACGGCCGGGCGGTCGAAACCGTCTCGCCCGCCGCGCCTCTCCAACCCGCGCCTCTCGAACCCGCGCCTCTCGAACCCGCGCCTCTCGAACCCGCGCCTCTCGAACCTGCCGGGCCACTCGAATCGGCGCGGCCGGGTGCGACGGGTGCCGCAGGGGCGGCGGTCGGGGTGGACACTCGCGACGGGGCCGAGCCGGGCCAGGGGCGGCGGCGCTTCCGGGACGCCACGACCCACGAACTGGCCGCATGGCTTCCGCTGGTTGCGCTGATCATGCTGTTCGGCCTGTGGCCGAAGGCGCTGCTCGCCGTCACCACGCCCGCCGTGCAGTCGCTCCTCGGATCGGGGGCGGCTCCATGACGGGCGGCTCCATGACGGGCGGCTCCATGACGGGCGGTGGCGTGTTGGGCGGCGTGTTCGGCGGTGGTGTGATGGACGGCGGCGTGATCCAGTCCATCGACTACGCCGCCGTTGCGGCGCCGCTGATCCTCGCGCTGGTGGCCGGGCTCGTGCTGCTGCTCGACGCGTTCCTGCCGGCCCGCCCCGGCGGGGCGCGGGTGCTCGGTCTCGTCACACTCGGCGGCATGGTCGCCGCCCTGGCGGTCGTGGCCGTTCAGGCCGCGAGCGGCGGCGCCCGGCGCACGTTCTGCGTCCCCGCCTCGCTCGGCGGGGCGTCCGCCCTGGGCCAGCCCGCGACGGGCCAGCCCGTGGCAGGCATGGCCGCAACGGGCCGGATCGCAGCGGGTCAGGCCGCCACGGACCAGATCGCAATGGGTCAATCCGCGCTGGGTCAGTCCGCGGCAGGTCAGGCCGCCATGGGCCGGGGCGTTGCGGCGTCGTGCTCGCTCGTTGCGGACCGCTTCTCCCTGCTCATCGCGGCGGTCGTGCTGGCGGCCGGGGTGGTCGTCGTGCTGCTGTCGATGACGGAGATCGCCACGGCACGCGACGCCGGGTCCGATAAGCGTGTCCCGGCGGGGGAGTGGCACTTCCTGCTCCTGGCCACGCTGACCGGGGCGGTGCTGCTGCCGGCCTCTCGCGATCTCATCATGCTGGTCGTGTCGCTGGAGCTGGTCTCGCTGCCGGTCTTCGCGCTGACCGCACTCAGACGCCACGACGGACGCGCCGCAGAGGCGGCCCTCAAGCTCTTCCTGGTCTCGGTGGTCTCCACCGCGATCACGCTTTTCGGCGTCTCGCTCCTCTACGGGGTGACCGGCTCGGTCCACCTCGACCGGATCGACGCCGCGCTGCGGACGGCGGGCGGCATGACCGGAGGCGCGGCCGGGGGAGTGACCGGGGACTCTATTGGGGACTCGATTGGGGACACAGCGGGAGACATGGCCGGGGCCGCCGCCGGAGGAACCGCCGGGGACATGGCCCGGGTCGCGGTGGTGGCGATCGTGCTGGTGGCGGCGGGCTTCGCCTTCAAGATCGCCGCGGTGCCGTTCCACTTCTGGGCAGGAGACGTCTATCAGGGCGCCCCGGTCCCGGTCGCGGCGCTGCTGTCGGTGGTGTCCAAGGCGTCGGGCTTCGCCGGGCTGATCCTGCTGCTGACGTACGCGCTGCCGGGAAGGGCGGCGGTGTGGGCGCCGGGAGTGGCGGTCGTCGCCGCGCTGACGATGACGGCGGGCAACGTCCTCGCGATGCGGCAGCGTGCCGCCGTCCGGCTGCTGGCCTGGTCGTCGGTGGCGCAGTCGGGCTACATCCTCGCGCCGCTGGCCGTCTACGCCGTCGCCCCTCGCGCGGCGGTCGGCGCGTCGGTCGCCTATCTCGTCTTCTACGCCGCGATGAACCTGATCGCCTTCGCGGTGGTCCTGCTGGTGGCGCGGCTGCCCGGAGGCCAGGACCTGGAGGCATATCGGGGGCTGGCGCTGCGGAGCCCGGCGGCCGGGCTGTCCCTCGCCTTCGCCCTCGTCTGCCTGGCCGGGCTGCCGCCCGGGCTCGCCGGTCTGTTCGCGAAGATCGTCGTCTTCCGGGCGGTGGTGGACGGCGGGCTCGGCTGGCTGGCCCTCGTCATGGCGGCCAACACGGTGGTCGGGCTCTACTACTACATCGCCTGGACCGCCCGGCTGTTCGCGCCGCCCGCGGCGGGCGAGAGCCGTACGGTCTCGGCGAGGGCGGCGGGTGCCGCGGTCGCCGTCACGGTCGCCATCACCGTGGTCTTCTCCGTAGCCCCGCAGGTGGTGCTGTCCGTCACAGGGTGAGGCGCGTCACGGGGAACGTTCGTCCTGGCCGTGCGCGTTGGTAGGGCTGGACGCCCGAGCCGGACGTTCCGGCCCGACCCCGCGCTGGACACACCGAGCTGGACACACCGAGCTGGACACACCGAGCCGGACGCCCGAGCCGGACGCCCGAGCCGGCCACACCGAACCGGGAGGAGGAGGCGTGCACCACAACCGCCTGCGCACCGCGGTCCTGCTGGGGACGCTGTCCGCGTCGCTCCTGGTCATCGGGGCCTGGCTGGGAGGCGGCATGGGCGTCCGGATCGCGTTCGTGGCCGCCCTCGTGGTCTGCGGCGTCGCCTACTTCTGCGCCGACAGGATCGCGCTGTCGGCCATGCGGGCCCGGCCCGTGGCGGAGGTGGAACAGCCGGCTCTCTATCGCGTCGTCCGCGAGCTGTGCACCGAGGCCCGCGCGCCGATGCCCCGCCTGTACGTGTCCCCGACGATGCAGCCCAACGCGTTCGCGACCGGGCGCAACCCGCGTGACGGCGTGGTGTGCGTGACACACGGCCTGCTCGGGCTGCTGGACGAGCGCGAGCTCAAGGGCGTGCTCGGCCACGAGCTGTCGCACATCCACAACCGCGACATCCTGATCTCCTCGGTCGCGGGTGCGCTCGCGACGATGATCACCTACTTCGGGTACGCCGGCCTGTTCTTCGGCTCGGACGACGACGAGGGCCCGGGGTTCCTCGGCGCCATCCTCGTGGTGATCCTCGGCCCGGTCGCGGCCACGATGATCCAGATGGCGATCGCGCGTTCCCGGGAGTTCGCGGCCGACGACGCGGGCGCACGGCTGACCGGCGACCCGCTGGCCCTCGCCTCCGCGCTCCGCAAGATCGAGATGGAGGTCCGCAGGCTGCCGCTCCCGGAGAACGGCAGGCTCGCCTCCGCCGGTCACATGATGATCGTCAATCCGTTCCGGGGCACCCGGATCGGCCGGCTGTTCGCCACCCACCCGCCGGTCGCCGAGCGGATCGCACGTCTGGAGCGGATGGCCGGCTACCGCCGCTGACACGAGCGAGCCATCCGTAACGCCGGGCGGCACCGCGGGGGGCTCGGCAGCGCGGAGCGGACGGTGGCGGGACGACGCCGTGGTAGTGAAGGTGCGCCGTGCGACGAGGAAGTTCCGCCACGACGAGGCCACGGCAAGATCTCTACACATTTGGTCGGGAAAAGGATGGAAGATCCGGCATTCCGTGGTGTTTACTGCTCCTATCCATTTGGGGCTAACTGGTAGACAAGCCAGGTCATAGGGAAGGCGCGCCATGGCAGAAACGGACGAGCGCGGCGTCCATACCCGCCGGGGATTCCTCAGGACGACGGTCACCGGCATGACCATGCTCACGGCCGCGGCGTTGCTGGAGGCCTGCGGCGCGGCGCCGTCTCCGTCGGCCGGCTCGAAGGCGTCGAGCGGAAGCGCCGCCGCCGGCACGGACACCGGCAAGGAGATCGAGGTGCTCCGGGTGTCGCTTCCCGGCTCGCTGTCGAACCTGTATCCCGGGCAGGAGTCGGGCATTCTCAACTACTACGTGGCCGGGATCTGCATGGAGGGGCTCGTCGGCGTCGACACCACGGGGAAAATCGTTCCCGCCCTGGCATCGGGCTTCGAGCGGACGTCGCCCACCACCTACGTCTACCGGCTCCGTCCGGACGCCCGGTTCCACGACGGCACCCCGGTGACCGCCGATGACGTGCTGCACTCGATCGCGATGGCGAGGGACGCCAAGGTCTCGCCCGCCACGGCCGCCTACTGGGCCAACCTGAAGAAGGCCGAGAAGACCGGTGACGCCGAGATCACCCTGACCGTCAAGGCCGCCGACGAGGCGTTCGCCTGGCTGCCGTCCAACGCCGACGCCCTGTGGATCGCCCCCAAGGCTGCGTGGGAGCGCGCGAAGAGCGGGTTCGGCACCCCGCAGGCGCTCCCCGTCGGGTCCGGGCCGTACACGGTGACCGGGTTCGTCCCCGACTCCTACGTCGAGTTCTCCCGGGCGGACACCTGGCACGGAACCCGGCCGAAGATCGCGAAGATCCGGTTCGAGTTCGTGCCGGACGACAACACGCGCCTGCTGGCGTGGCAGGCCGGCAAAGCCGACATGGCGCTCAACGTGCCGCTGGCCCAGTCGCGTCAATGGGAGGGCGCCTCTGCCACCCGGGTGGTCTACGCGCCCGATCGCTCCTACGCCGGGCTGACCTTCAACACGAAGACCGCGCCGTTCGACGACGTGCACGTCCGCAGGGCGGTCGCTCACGCGGTGAACCGCCAGGCGATCGTCGACAAGATCCTGCGCGGGCATGGTCAGGTCGCCACGGCGCTGTCCACGCCCGAGCAGTTCGGCGGGCTCTGGACGCCGCAGGAGGCGGCGCAGCGGCTCGCCGCCATCCCCCAGTACGCGTACGACCTGGAGAAGGCGAAGCAGGAGCTGGCGCAGTCGAAGGTGCCGAACGGGTTCAGTGCGAGCCTGTCCTACCCGAACACCGGCCCGCACCTGGGGACGGCCGCGCAGGCGTTCGCCGCCGACCTGGCCAAGATCGGCATCACGCTGGAGGTGAAGGAACTGCCGATCGAGCAGTGGCTGGCGGAGCTCAACGAGTTCCCGCCGCTGAGCTACATGTGGTACTTCAACACCACCGGCGACCCCGGTGAGCTCGCGACCTGGTTCCTCGGCGAGGCCAACCCCGCCAAGTACGCCAACGACGCGATCGCCGCCACGATGGCGAAGGCCGCCGCCGAGGCCGACCCGGCGAAGCGGGCCGGACTGCTGATCGAGGCGCAGACCACGCAGGCCGCCGACCTCGCGTACCTGCCGCTGTGGTGGGGCCAGGCGGCGACCGCGTTCGGCAGTGCGATCGGCGTCAGGGACTACACCTCCTACACCCTGCTGGCGGACTGGCCGCAGCAGGTCTACGCGGCGAAGTGAACCGCGCCGCCCTCGCCTTCGCGCTGCGCCGGGCCGCCGCCACGTTCGCGCTGCTGCTCGCGCTGTCGCTGCTGGTCTTCGCGCTGCTGTATCTCGCCCCCGGCGACGTCGCCCGCAACCTGCTGGGCACCCGCAACGTCACGCCGGAGGCCCTGGCCGGGATCCGCGCGCTGCACCACCTGGACGAGCCGTTCCTCGCGCAGTACTGGTGGTGGCTGTCCCACGCGATGACCGGCGACTTCGGCACGTCCATCCGTACGGGAGGGCAGGTCGGGCCGCTGCTGCTCGACCGGACCGGCATCACGGCGGCCACGGCCGGGCTGGCGTTCCTGCTGTCGGTCCTGGCCGGCGTCCCGGCCGGGATCGCCACCGCCGTACGCCGCGGGCGGCCGCTCGACCGGATGCTCGTGGCGGCTTCGGTCGTCGGCGTCAGCGCGCCCGGCTTCGCGGTCGGCCTGATCCTGCTGTACGTCTTCGCCCTGGGACTGGGCTGGTTTCCCGTCTACGGCACCGGCGAGGGGTTCCTCGACTCCCTCTGGCATCTCGTCCTCCCGGCGGTGGCGCTGGCGTTCGGGCTCGGCGCCTTCGTCGTGAAGCTGACCAGGGCGGCGGTCATCCGGGAGCTGGACCAGGACTACGTGACGTTCGCCCGGGCACGCGGCCTGTCCGAGCGACGGGTGCTGCGCCTCGTGCTGCGCAACGCGGCGATCCCCATCGTGACCAGCCTCGGCCTCATGGTGGCCTACCTGTTCGGCGGGACCGTGCTGATCGAGGTCACCTTCGCGCTGCCCGGCCTCGGCTCGCTGATGGAGGAGTCGGTGCTGTTCAAGGACATCCCGGTGGTGCAGGCGCTGACGCTCGTCGTCGCGCTGGTCGTGTCGGCGACCGCGCTCGCCGTGGACCTGTCCTACCTCGCGATCGACCCGCGCGTACGGGCCAGGGCGGTGCGGCGATGAGACCGATGAAGGCAAGGACGAAGAGCCGGCCGCCGGTGGTGGCGATCCTGTCCGCCGTCGTGCTCGCGGCCGTCGCGGTGTGCGCGGCGGGCCGGGAACTGCTCGCGCCGCACGCTCTCGACCAGGACGTTTACCTGGGCGTGGTCGGCGCGGGCGTCGAGGGCCACCTGTTCGGCACCGACCAGCTCGGCCGAGACATCCTGCAGCTGTCGCTCGCGGGCGCCCGCTCGGCTCTGGCCGGTCCGATCGTGGTCGCCGTGGGCTCGATGGTGATCGGGGTCCTGCTCGGGACCTTCGCGGGCTACCGGGGCGGGGTCGTGGACATGCTGGCCGGGCGCTACGCCGACCTGCTGCTGGCGCTGCCGTCCGTGCTGCTGGCCATCGTGGTCGCCGGACTCGTGGGGCGCGGCTACTGGATCACGGTCGCCGTGCTGATCGTGCTGTTCTCGCCGTCCGACGTGCGGCTCGTACGGGGCGCGGTGATGGAGCAGACACCCCGGCCGTACATCGAGTCGGCCAGGATCCTCGGCATCCGGCCGATGCGGATCATGTTCCGGCACATCGCGCCCAACATCGTGCCGATCGTGGTGGCCAACCTCCTGCTCAACGTGGCGTTCGCGCTGGTCGCGCTGTCATCGCTGTCGTATCTCGGGCTCGGCGTGCCGCCTGGGGCACCGGACTGGGGACGCCAGCTCGCCGACGGGCGCGCGTTGCTGGGCGACAATCCGCTGGCGGCGGTCGTGCCCGGTGTGCTGATCATCCTCACCGCCACGGCGGTGAACCTGCTCGGCGACTGGCTGTCCGAGCTGCTCGACCGCAGGGTGGTGGCCCGATGACACACGACCAGGTGACTCCGCTGCTCGACGCCCGCGACGTACGGGTGACCTCGGCGGCCGGCGTCCTCGTCGCGGGAGTCGACCTGACGGTGGCGCCGGGGGAGACGGTGGCGATCGTCGGCGAGTCCGGCTCGGGCAAGTCGATGACCGCCAGAGCGCTGACCGGCCTGCTGCCCGAGGGCGTGCACGCCACCGGACGGCTGGAGCTGTCCGGGCAGGCGTACGACCTGGCCGGGCGCACGCCCTGGCAGCGCATCAGGGGCTCGGAAATCGCGCTGCTGCTCCAGGACCCGTTCACCTCGCTCTCGCCGGTGCACCGCTGCGGCGAGCAGATCGGCTGGGCGCTGCCGCGCGCCGGCCGCGCCGCCGGAGTCGCCCGCCTGCTGGCCGAGGTGGGGCTGCCCGCCGAGACCGCCGGACGCTATCCCTTCCAGCTCTCCGGCGGGATGCGCCAGCGGGTGGCGATCGCCGCCGCGCTGGCCGCCGGTCCCGGCCTGCTGATCGCGGACGAGCCGACCACCGCCCTCGACGTGACGACCCAGCACGAGGTCCTGGAACTCGTCGCCGGGCTGCAGCGGGCGCGCCGGATGGGCCTCATCCTGATCACCCACGACCTGCGGCTCGCCCGGGCCAGGGCCGACCGGATCATGGTGATGTACGCCGGGCGGCTCGCCGAGGAGGGCCCGGCGGCCGACGTGATGGACCGGCCCGCGCACCCCTACACGGCCCGGCTGGCGGCCTGCGATCCGCCCGTCACCCACCGCCTGCCGGCGCTGCCGACGATCCCCGGCTCGGTGCCCCGGCCGTACGCGGTGAGCGGCGCCTGCGCGTTCGCGGACCGGTGTGATCTGGCGGCCGAGGCGTGCCGTACGGCCGAGCCGGCCCTGGCGGAGGTCGCCCATGGGCCGGGAAACAGCCGGCACCGGGTGGCGTGCGTGCGGCCCTCGGACGTGCGCCCGGTCGCCGTGTCCCTTCCCGCCGTGCCCCTGCCCGCCGTGCCCCTTCGTGAGGCTCCTCTCGCCGCGGCCGTTTCTCCGGAGGCGGGCCCGTCGTCCGCGCTGCTGACCGTACGCGGGCTGACCAAACGGTTCCCCGGTTCGGCGGCGCCGGCGCTCGACGGGGTCGACCTGGAGGTCGCGGCGGGGGAAGCGGTCGCGGTCGTCGGCGAGTCCGGCTCCGGGAAGACCACCCTCGCGCGGTGCGTGGTCGGCCTCGAACGGCCCGACGGAGGAAGCGTCGCGTTCGCCGGCCAGGCCACCGGCCCGAGGCGGGTGCAGTACGTGTTCCAGGACCCGTACTCGGCGCTGAACCCCGGCCTCACCGTCGGCGCCTCGTTGGCCGAGGCGCTCAGGGCGGCGGGCCGTCCTCGGTCGGAGGTGTCCGGCCTGCTCGATCTTGTCGGCCTGCCCGCGGCGTACGCCCGGCGCAGGCCCCGAGCGCTGTCCGGTGGTGAGCGTCAGCGCGTGGCGATCGCACGGGCACTCGCACCCGGAGCCGAGGTGCTGGTCTGCGACGAGCCCGTCTCCGCGCTCGACGTCTCGGTCCAGGCCCAGGTGCTCAACCTGCTGTCGGACCTGCGCCGCGACCTGGGCCTGACCCTGCTGTTCATCACCCACGACCTGGCCGTCGCGCGGCAGGTCGCCGACCGCGTGTACGTCATGCACCGCGGCCGGGTCGTCGAGGCCGGGCCGGTCGGCGACGTGCTCGGCGCCCCGGCCCACGAGTACACCCAACGGCTGCTGGCGTCCGTGCCGGCGGCGACCCGAGCGGAGTGAAGATCCTGATGACCGACCTACGCGTCGACGTGCTGCCCGTGACAGGGGACGTGGCCTCCGTCGCCGACGGACTCGACGCCGTGCCCGCCGGCCTGCTGAGCCGCTGGCGGCTCGCCGGCGGCGTGCAGGTGCGCACGCTCGTCACGGCCCGTACGCAGGACGGGACGCTGACCGGGGCCGCGTTCGAGGTGCACAGGCCGCTCACCGCGTACCGGAAGATCGTGGACGTGTGGGCGGACGATGACGCGGTCGCCGACGCGCTCGTCCGCGTGATCGAGGAGCGCGCCTGGCGAGAGGGCGCGGTGGCGGTCAAGCGCTGGTTCGCGGCGCGGGATGCCGCATGGGAACGCTCGCTGGGCCGGGGTTACCGGGAGGTACCGGTGCCCACCTGGGCGGGCCCGGTCGTCGGCCGCGTGGAAACGGGTCATGGTCAGGTGCGCTGGCGCGAGCGGCCGCCCGCGCGGGCGGTGCCGTACATGCGCCAGACCACCGACTTCACCTGCGGGCCGGTGGCGCTGCAGATGGCCCTGGCCGGGCTGGGGCTGGGGGGCGAGCCCTCCCGGGAAGAGGAGCTGCGGCTGTGGCGCGAGGCGACCACGGTGGCCGGCTGCGACCCCCTGGGCCTCGCGCTCGCTGCCGCGGGCCGGGGCGTCACCCCGGAGGTGCTGCTGTCCACCGAGGCCCCGACCCTGCTGGAGCTGTGCGATACGGACGAGGAGCGCGAGCTGCGGCGCTTCATCCAGACGGGGTTCCGCGCCGAGCTGTCCCGCCGGGGCATCGGCGTGGAGACCGTCGCCTTCGACCTCGACCGGCTCCGCGCGGTGGTCGAGGGCGGCGGAATGGCGCTCGTGCTGATCGAGCAGCTTGGCATGCACGAAGAAAGTTGCCCGCACTGGATCGCCGTCCACGGTGTGGACGGAGACGTCTTCCACGTCAACGATCCCTGGACGGACGCCCATCTGGGTGAGACCTACCTCGACGCGCTCGACCTGCCGCTGCCCGCCGCGACGCTGGACCGGCTCGCCTGGTATGGCCGGCCGAGCTACCGGAGCATGATCGCGCTCAGGTGAGCCGTCAGTCGAAGGGCATGGAGACGAGCGTCAGCAGCCGGGCCGGCTCCGCACCGGTCCGGTAGCCGTGCTCGGCCTCGGCCGAGAACCGCACGGCGTCCCCTGCCTCAAGACTGACTTCGTACGTGGCGACCTCCAGGGTCACGGACCCGGACAGGACGTAGGCGAACTCCTCCGACCCCCGCCCGTGCGGCGCGCTCTCGTGGGCGTGCTCTGGTGGCAGCGGCGTTTCGTACAGCTCGAAGTGCCGCCGGTCGAGGGAGCTGAGCAGGGTGCGCGCCGCGCCGTCGCCGGCGCGGCGCAGCACCTGCGGTTCGTACAGTGGCGTCCTGGTGATGTCGGAGAAGGACAGGTCGAGCGCCTCGGCTAACCCCGCCAGCACCTCGACCGTGGGGTTGGCCAGGCCGCGCTCGATCTGCGACAGCAGCGCCTTGCTGAAGCCGGAGCGGTCCGCCAGGTCACGGATGCTGAGCCCACGCGTGTGCCGCGCGTGCCGCACGTTGCTCGCGATCGCCGCCCGCACCTGCTCCGAGAGCGCGCCCACCCGCCCATCACCCCCCTCGAAGTACGCCATTGTTCCACGAAGGGGGTGCTCCGGACGTCAGACGCCGCCGGGGTGCAGCACGCGGCTGAGGAACTCGCGGGTCCGCTCGTGCCGCGGGTCGGCGATGACCTGCTCGGGCGGCCCGTCCTCGACGATCACGCCGCCGTCCATGAACACCACACGGTCGGCGACCTCGCGGGCGAACCCCATCTCGTGGGTGACGACGAGCATGGTCATGCCGTCCTCCGCGAGCTGCCGCATGACCGACAGCACGTCGCCGACCAGCTCGGGGTCGAGGGCGGAGGTCGGCTCGTCGAACAGCATCAGCGAGGGGTTCATGGCGAGCGCGCGGGCGATCGCCACCCGCTGCTGCTGACCACCGGACAACTGGGGCGGGTAGGCGTCGATCTTCTCGATCAGGCCGACCTTCTCCAGGTTCTCCCGGGCGACGCGGTCGCACTCGTCCTTGCGCCGCTTGAGCACCCGCTCCTGGGCGATCGTGACGTTGCGCCGCACGGTCAGGTGGGGGAACAGGTTGAACTGCTGGAACACCATGCCGATGTGCCGCCGGGCGGCGTCGATGTCGACGTCGGGGTCGGTCAGGTCGACGCCGTCCACGACCACGGTGCCGGAGGTCGGCTGCTCCAGCAGGTTCACGCAGCGCAGCAGCGTGGACTTGCCCGAGCCGGACGGCCCGATAACGCAGACGACCTGGCCGCTCTCGACCGTGAAGTCGATGCCGCGCAGCACTTCGAGGCTGCCGAACGACTTGTGCAGGTTCCTGATCTCGACGGTGCTCATCGGTGCGCTCCCTGACGCGCTTCCAGCCGCCTCGCGACGTACCCGAGGGGGATCGTGATCAGCAGGTACGTCAGACCGGTCACGAGGATCGGCGTGGGGTTGGCGTAGGTGGAGGACTGGTCGTTGCCGAACTTGGCCAGCTCCACCTGGGCGGCCGTGACGCCCAGGATGAGCACCAGCGAGGAGTCCTTCAGCAGCATGACGAGCTGGTTGGTGAGCGGCGGCAGCACGATCCGGATCGCCTGCGGGATGATGATCGTGATCATCGCCCGCATGTGCGGCATGCCGAGCGACCGCGCCGCCTCCATCTGTCCCTTCGGCACCGCCTGGATGCCCGCCCGGAAGTTCTCCGCCATGTACGCCGCCGAGACGACGCCGAGCCCCAGGGCGGCACTGCCGTACACGCCGCCGGGCAGTTCGAAGCCGGGGAACGCCAGCGGGAGGCTCCCGATCATCAGGAAGATGAGCAGGATCGGCAGGCCGCGGAAGATCTCGATGTAGATCACCGACAGCCACCGGTAGGGCGCGACCGAGGACAGCCGCATCAGGGCCAGCACCAGACCCGCGACGAAGCCGAGGGCGAAGCCCGTCAGCGTGTAGATCACGGTGTTGCGCAACGCCACCGTGAACAGGTCGGGCAGGCCCTTGCCGGCGACCTCGAGGTTGAGGAACGACTCGCCGATCGACTTCCAGTCGGCCAGCGCGACCAGGACGACGAAGACCACGATCAGCAGGGCGTACTGGATGACCCGGCTGATGCGCTGCCTCTTGCGCGGGCTGAGCCCCTTGCGGGGCTCAGCCGGGGATGGCGCCTGCTGCTCGGTCACAACACTCATGATCCCGCGGCGGGCGACTCGGTTCCGGTCTCGGCGCCCGAACCACCGCCGGACGCGCCGCCGGGCTCGGTGCCGAACCACTTCTTGTAGATCTCGTTGTAGGTGCCGTCGGACTTGGCGGTGGCGAGGACCTCGTCGACGACCTTCTTGAGCGCCGTGTTGTCCTTCTTCATGCCGATGCCGTACTGCTCACCGGTGTCGAGGCTGGCGACCTGCTCGAACTTGGCGCCGATCTCGGGCTTCTTCAGCCAGGTCAGCACGACCGGGAGGTCCTGCACGATCACGTCCGCCTGGCCGGTCTGCAGGCCGAGCAGCTCCTTGGGAGAGTCGGCGAACTCGATCGGCTCGAAGCCCTTCCCCTTGACGTAGTCGAGGCCGGTCGTGGACGCCTGCGCGCCCAGCTTGAGGTTCTTGGCCTTGACGTCGTCGAGCGAGGTGACCCCGCTGCCCTTCTTCGCCATCAGCGCCTGGGTGGCGTCGAAGTACGGCTCGGAGAACAACAGGTTCTGCTGACGCTCCGGCGTGATCGTCATGCCGGCGGCGGCGACGTCGCACTTGCGGGCGTTCAGCGCGGCGCCACTCTTGATCGCCGCGAAGTCGATGTCCACGATGTCCTGGGTCACGCCCAGCTTCTTCGCGACCAGGTCGACGATGTCCACGTCGAACCCGACGACCTTGTCGCCCTGGTTGAACTGGAACGGCTCGTACGGAATGTTCGTGCAGGTGGTGAGCTTTCCGGCGTTGACGAGGGCGACACCGCCGGGGGCGGCCGAGGCCGTCGTCGTGCCCGAGTCGGCGGAGTCGCTCCCGCAGGCGGTGACGGTCAGCGTCGCCGCCAGAGCCACCGCCCCGATGCTCGCCGCTTTCCGATAAATGGACCAGGGAGCCACACCGGCCTCCTTGCTGTGGTGCGAAAACGTCTGAGGCGCAGTTTAAGCGTCCCTTATGACGGATTGGCCACCACATGGGTTGTAGCCCGTAACGTACGTGAAACGTGAGGTCAGGGATAGAGGTCTTCCGTGAGTATGTTGAACCGTTCGAGCATCCCTGCGAGCAGCCGTACGTCCTCTTCCGGCCAGGCGGCCAGCAGCGTGCGGAGCCGGCCCTCGCGGGCGGACCGCGCGGCGCCGAGCCGCCTGCTGCCCTCGGCGGTGAGGGCCAGCAAATGGGCCCGGCCGTCCTCGGGGTCGGGGCTGCGGCTGATCAGCCCCAGCTCCTCCAGCCCCTTGAGCTGGCGGCTGATCGTCGCCCGGCCGACCCGAAGGTAGGCGGCCAGGTCGCTGGACCGCATCGGCGAGCTCTGCTCGATGCGGACCAGCAGGCCGTACGCGCCGGGGTCCAGCTCGGGATGCACCTTGCGCCCCATCCCGGCGGAGAACGCGTTGGCGCGCCGCAACAGGATGGCGAGCTGCCGCTCGATCGCGCAGTACGCCTCGTGTTCGCCGGCCGTGGGCGGTCGGGGAGCGATCTCCGCCTCCGTCATGGCCTGCCTCCTCCTGACTATGTGTGGCAGGGGATTTACCCGCGCACCGCCTGGATTTCCAGCTCTACTTTCAGTGTCGCCCCGATCAGCGAGATCCCCGCCTGGACGACCTGGTTGTAGGTCATCGCGAACTCCTCGCGGCGCAGCTCGGTGACCGCGTGGAACGCCGCCCGCAGCCCGCCCCACAGGTCCGGGCCCGTGCCCAGATAGCTCAGGTCGAGATCGACCGGGCGGCTGACGCCGCTCAGCGTCAGCACGCCGTGCACCGTCCACCGGTCCGGGCCCGCCGGCGACAGCCCGGTGCTCCGGTAGGTGATCACCGGGTGCACCGGGACGTCGAGGAAGTCCGCGGAACGCAGGTGATCATCGCGCATCCGGCTGCCCGTGTCGATGGAGCCGGCGACGATCTCGGCGACCACCGACGACTCCTCCGGCGTGGCGCCCATCTCGATCCGGCCGGAGAACTCGGTGAACCGCCCCTGCACGCTGCTCAGCCCGAGGTGCCGCGCCGTGGCCGAGATCTTCGAGTGCTCGGGGTCGATCGTCCACACACCGGGCGGCGGGAGCGCGGTGCCGCCCTGCCGGGCCAGCACCAGCGTGCCGGCCTCGGCGGCGCCCGAGGCGGTCGCGATCGCGGTGGACGCGGCGGGCGCATACCCGATCGCGGTCGCGACCACCGTGTAGACCCCCGGCGGCAGCGGGGCGGTGACGACGTGCCCGTCGGCGTCCGCCTCCGCCCGCGCCACCTGCCGACCGGTCGTGTCCGTCACCGTGACGACCGCGTGCTGCACGGCCCAGCCGTCCTTGCTCCTGACCAGGGCGTGCAGTCCCCTGGGCGCCGTCTCGGAGACGCTCATCGCTCGTGCCCCAGCCACACGTCGTACGGCTCGTCGCCCTCGCCGCCGAGGTTCAGCGTGCTCGCAACGGGCGGGTAGCCGCTCGCGACGAGCGTGTACTGCCCGCCGGTCAGGTCGGTGAAGGCGTACTCGCCGTCCTCGCCGGTGGTCGCCACGCCCACCACGTTGCCGGCGGCGTCGAGCAGCGTGACCCTGGCGTCGGCCAGCGGCACGCCGTCCTTGACGCGGACCGTGCCCCGCACCCGCGCGCCGGGCAGCAGCACGACGTCGTGCCGGGTCTGGCCGGTGCCCAGCACCTCGATCGGCACGGCGGAGGGACGGTAGGCCGCGCCGCTGACCGTGAGCGTGTAGGTGCCGGCCACGATGCCGGAGAAGGAGAAGCCGCCCTGGGCGTCGGTCGCGCTGCTGGCCACGACCTCGCCGCGTACGTCGGTCACGACGACCACCGCGTCGGCGACCGGCGTCCCGTCCGCGCCGCGTACGGTGCCGACGAGCCGGCCCGAGGCCGCGAGCACCATGTCATAGTCGACCGGCTGGTCGCCCACGACCAGCGTCGCGACCTGCGGCTCCCGGTCGCCCGCCGATGCGATCAGCACGTACGTCCCGCTGCCGGGCGCCTGGAGCACGTAGCCCCCGTCGTCCTGGGTGACCGTACGGCCGAGCTGGTGGCCGCGTACGTCGATCAGCGTGAGCGTGGCGCGGCCCACGGGCACGCCGTCCCGGCCCTTGACGAACCCGCGGATGTCCACGCCGGGCCCGTGCGCGTCCATCGCCAGAGCGGCGTACGGCTGGGCCTGGGTGGCGGTGAGGACCTGCGCGTTCGGGGCCTGCGTGGTCAGAGACTGTGCGTTCAGGGCCTGCGTGGTCAGAGGCTGTGCGTTCAGGGGCTCGATGGCGGTGGCGTGGCCGTTCGGCGACGCCGGCTCGGCCCCGGCCGCCGTGACCGGCCGCTGCCTGTCGTGCTGCTGCCTGTCCCGCTGGGCGTGGCGTCCGGTCACGGCGCCGTTCCGCTGGGGCGCGGTCTCGGGTCCGGGCGTCTCGCCGGCCTCCGCCGCGTCGGCGCGTACGGTGATCGCGCTGGTCCGCAGCGGGACCTCCTTGATGAACAGCACGGCGATCAGCGCGAGGAGGGAGAGCGGCGCCGCGTAGAGGAACAGGTCGCCGATGCCGTGGCCGTACGCGCCCTCCACAGCCGTGCGGATCGGGGCGGGCAGCGCGGACAGCTTCGGGATCGCGCCGGCCTCCTGGCCGGTGCCGCCCTGCACGCCCAGCGCGGCCAGGGCGTCCTCCAGGTAGTGCTTGACGCGGTCGCCCATCAGGGCGCCGAGGGCCGAGACGCCGATCGCGCCGCCGAGGGAGCGGAAGAACGAGACGACCGAGCTGCCCGCGCCCAGGTCCTCCGCGCGCACCTGGTTCTGCACCGCGAGGACGAGGTTCTGCTGGCTCATGCCGATGCCGACGCCGACGCAGAACATGAAGATCGCGACGAGCCAGTAGTCGGTGTCGTACCGCAGCGTGCCCATGAGGGCGAACCCGGCGGTGAGGAAGAAGGTGCCGGAGACCAGGAAGACCTTCCAGCGGCCGGTGCGGGTGATGATCTGCCCGGAGACCGTGGAGGAGATCGCCAGGCCGAGGATCATCGGCAACGTCATCAGGCCGGCCACCGTGGGCGTCTCGCCCCGGGCGAGCTGGAAATACTGGCTGAGGAAGGTCGTGCCGCCGAACATCGCGACGCCGACCAGCACGCTGGCGATCACGCTGAGGCTGACCGTACGGGTCCGGAACAGGCGCAGCGGGACGATGGGCTCGCTCACCTTCGACTCGACCACGAGGAAGAGCAGCGCGAGCATCACCGCGCCGCCGACCATCGCGCCGGTCTGCCACGACAGCCAGTCGTACTTGGTGCCGGCGAAGGAGACCCAGATCAGCAGCAGCGAGACCGCGGCGGTGATCAGCGTCGCGCCGCCCCAGTCGATGCGTACGTCCCGCTTGAGGACCGGCAGGTTCAGGGTCTTCTGCAGCACGATCAGCGAGAGGACCGCGAACGGCACGCCGACGTAGAAGCACCAGCGCCAGCCGAGCCACGAGGTGTCGACGATGAGGCCGCCGACGAGCGGGCCGCCGATCGTGGCGACGGCGAAGACCGCGCCCAGGTAGCCGGAGTAGCGGCCGCGCTCCCGCGGCGAGATCATCGCCGCCATGATGACCTGGGTGAGCGCGGTGAGGCCGCCGGCGCCGAGGCCCTGGATCACTCGTGCCACGATCAGCATGCCGGAGTTCTGCGACAGACCGGCGATCGCCGAGCCGATGACGTAGACGGTGAGGCCGAGCTGGATGAGGATCTTCTTGCTCATCAGGTCGGCGAGCTTGCCCCAGATAGGGGTGGACACCGTCGTGGCGAGCAGGGTCGCCGTGATCACCCACGTGTAGGTGGTCTCGTTCGCGTGCAGTTCCGCCGTGATCGTGGGGAGCGCGTTCGACACGACGGTCGACGACAGGATCGCGACGAACAACCCCAGCATCAGCCCCGAGAGCGCCTCCAGGATCTCCCGGTGCGTCATCGCGGGGGCCGCCGTGTCCGGCGGCGTCTCCCTCGTCCTCGCTGTCGCCATCGAAGTCCTTCCCGATGTGATCAAACTTAGTTTCCCTAAGCAATCATATGTTGATCGTTGCTCCGGGCAACCAAATGGTCATGGCCGGGTGGCGTGCGGAAACGACGAAGGCCCTGAACCCGCAGGTCAGGGCCTTTCCGTCAGTGTCGCGCTGTGATGCGTCTCACCGGTAGTTGACGAACTGAAGGGCGATGTCGAGGTCCTTGCCCTTGAGCAGCGAGATGACCTGCTGGAGGTCGTCCTTCTTCTTGGAGCTGACCCGGAGCTCCTCGCCCTGGATCTGCGCCTTCACGCCCTTCGGGCCCTCGTCCCGGATGAGCTTGGAGATCTTCTTGGCGTTCTCCTGGTCGATGCCCTCCTTGAGGGACACCATCAGGCGATACTCCTTGCCGGACAGCTTCGGCTCGCCCGCGTCCAGGATCTTGAGGGACAGGTTGCGCTTGACGATCTTCTCCTTGAAGACGTCGAGAACCGCGTTCGCCCGCTCCTCGCTGTTCGCCTTGATCTCGATGTCCTTCTGCCCCGACCAGGAGATGCTCGCGCCGGTGCCCTTGAAGTCGAAGCGGTGCCCGACCTCCTTGACCGTCTGGTTCAGGGCGTTGTCGACCTCCTGCCGGTCGATCTTGCTCACCACGTCGAAACTGCTGTCGGCCATCGGTGTCCGTGTCCTCTCTCCGTTGCCCTTCGAGATTAGTGGCCCACGATGTGATCAGAGGTCTTTCCTCATGACGACGCGAGGCGCCACCTCTATGCCCAGGGCCCGCTCGTGCTCGACCAGCGCCGTGAGCTCCGGCCCCCACTCGTCAGGTCGTACGACCCGGAAGCCGCGCCGGGCGTACCAGGGGGCGTTCCACGGCACGTCCCGGAAGGTCGTCAGCGTCACCGCGGCGCTGCCGGCCCTGGTGGCCGCCGCGCACAAGGCATCGAGGAGCCGCGTTCCGATGCCCTGGTCGCCATGATCGGGACGTACGGCGATCTGGTCGAGATGGGTCAGGCCGTCGACCACCCCGAGCAGGGCGAACCCCATCGGCGGCCGGCCCGCCACGATGACCCGCCCGGGATCATCGCACTCCTCGATGACCGTGGTGCCCGGCGGGAAGACGATGCCGAGTGGCACGAACATCCCGTCCGCCGCTTTCTCGATCTCCGCCAGGACCGCGAGGTCCGCCGGCTCGGCCTGTCTGATCACCGTTCCACTATGACCGGTGCACCGCCGCGCCCGCTTCCGGCTTTCCGGCACCCGCCGCCGGCCACGTGAGGGGCGCGGCGAAACCCATGTCACGTGCACCCGGGAAGTCCGCTATTCTTCTACCTGTCGCCGCGGCGAGCGGAAGACAAGGCAGGTTGCCCGAGTGGCCAAAGGGAGCGGTCTGTAAAACCGTCGGCTCAGCCTACCCAGGTTCGAACCCTGGACCTGCCACCAGCAGAACAGCAGCTCAGAGGCCCTCCGGGGCCTCTTCTGCTTTCCGGCCCTGTGCAGCCGTAGGCCACTCTGAGCCCTTGTCTGTCGCCGGTCCACCAATATGCGTGCAATGATCTTAGGCGCGTTTTCGCAGGTCGCGCCGAGCTTTTCGGCCTCGTGAGGGCGACGAGACGAGCCTACGAAACGGCGAAGGGTCCCGGCTGGCTTCCGGGACCCTATGGACTTCGGTGATCACGCTGATCGCAGGCGCTCCGCGATCCACTGACGGCCGGCTTCCCAGCTCGTGAACTGTTCTAGATGCTCCCCGCTCTGGGCATCGAAGACGTGATACCGGCGCTTACCGTCTTTGCCCAGACGGATCAGGTCGAAAGAGCCATCGTGCGAGCGGTACCACACGCACTCGCTACCGTCGGCGCGACGTGAGGTAGGTGATGCGTGCGTATATGCGTACTCACTAACCGTTGTGTCTGACATGCGGTGGATCGTATCTCTGCCTTCTGCCCAAGGGGAGGGATGCGGAGAGTTAGGCAGCCAGGGCGTCATCAATCCTCCGGTTGGCGATCTCCTGTTGGCCGTCGAGGCACTTGGCGTAGACCCGTAGGAGGACGTCAACGCTGTGCCCGGCCCGCTCGGCTACGTCGGGGGCCGAGACTCCCGCGTTGAGCCAGAGGGAGACGGCCGCATGCCGGAGGTCGTACGGCCGACGAGCCAGGGGAGAGGCGACCTGAGCGGGAGTGAAGGCGAGCTTGCGGGCTTCCTGCCACACCTCCGTGTAGGCCGTCGAGGCGACGACTCCACCGCGCTCGCTCCGGAAGATCCGCCCGTCCGAGCCGACCCCGAACTCTTCGATGTGTTGCCGAAGGATCTTCACCAGGGCCGGAGGGATGGGCACCGGCCGTACGTCGTCCCGGCCCCGGTGCTTGAGCCCGCGTTCCTCGTGAGCGTCGCCGCTGTCGGTCCACTGGGTGTTGACCTCCGGACGCGACACGTCGACGAGGAGTCGGCCCCAGCCAATTGCCGGAAGATGGCAGTCCTGCTGCCGGAGGGCGACGGCCTCACCCGGCCGAAGTGCGGCGTAGTACATGCAGGCGAACAGGGCCATGAGTCGCCGGCCCCGGCCGCGCTTGCCCACGTAGGTCACAGCGGTCAACAGTTCCTCGGCCTGCCGCGGATTCACGACGACGCGCGGGTCTACGGTCTCGGTCGTCTTCGGGGGCTTCCACTTGACCTTGTGGAGCGGATTGGATGGCAGCTCTTCCAGCTCAACGGCGTACTCCAGGACCGCATGGAGGACGGCCCGCTTCCGCCTGATGGTGTTGGCGCTGGCGGCTTGACCGTCGAGGCGAAGCGCGAGCGCGTCGAGAGCAAGTCGCACGGTCTTCGTCTCGTTCAGGTCGGCCAGGTCGAGGGACGCACCTTCGAGCCAGCGGACCGCCCGCGCCATCTCCGGGGACGGCTCCGGCCTCTTGTCCGCCGGGATGAGGGCGCACTTACGGAGCGCGGTCCGTAGGGCCTCGGCGTCAGGGCGGCCCGCACGATCCTTGGTCAGAGCTGGGAGCACGGTGGAGAGCGCGTCAGAGATGCTGTCGCGGGTCTTCGCCGCAGCGTGGGGCCACTTCATGTCGATGTAGGCCCGGACGAAGTCGAAGACGGTCCGTGCGCTCTTGGCCTTGATCATGGAGGCCGGTAGGCCGCTCTCGACGTCGAACGGCTCTCCCCGCTTGGCCGCCTGGCGCAGGTCCGACAGGAAGCTCTCGGCGAGAGCCTTGGTCCGGTAGGTCTTCGAAGACCGTTTGCCGGCCACCTGCCATCGAACGACGTAGGACGGCGTCTTGCTCGACTTGTTCCGGTAGGTCTCGAAGAACTTCACGTCATAGGAGGCGTTCACGCAGCCCTACCTTCTTGAGTGCGAGCCTCCCGCAGGCTCTCAAGCCAGGCGTCGAACTCACTGCGGTAGATGCGGATCTCGCCGTTGGGGAGCTTGAGGCCCTCGGGAGCCTTGCCGATCTCACGCCACCGGTAGAAGGTCCGGCGGGAGATGCCGCCGAGTTCGTCGAGGATCTCGGGGACCGTCATCAGCTTGTCGTCTTTCTTCATGCCGCCCTCCCTTCAG
>NZ_JAATEK010000061.1:0-30197 GCF_012034195.1 Microbispora sp. CL1-1 | reverse complement strand
GCCCTTGCCCGGGCGGACCCGCAGGAACCGCCGCCCGTAATCGGCCCGCTCATCCCGTTCTTCCCCATCGGGGTCCAGCACCGCCCGCAGGTGGCGGCCGGCCTTGGCGACCTCCGCCGCCCCCGCTTTGCCGGCCAGGTCCACCAAGATCGGCTCCGCCAGGCCGGCCTGCTCGTCGGTCAGTCCGGCCACAGCGGCGCAGATGGCCTCCACCACCCCCGCCGCCAGCTCACCCGCAGCGAACTTCTCCCGCACCTTGGGGAGGCGCGGCAGTTCCGCCCCCAACGTGAGCAGGCGGCCCGCACCGCCCACCGTCATCCCCCCACTGGTGCGCAACCAGCAGCGGGTGGAGGCATGCCCATGCTGCCTGGCCTGACCTGCTCGGTGGACCCGGCCGACGCGGTCGGCCAGGGCGCTGGTGATCCGATCCCGGGCGAACAGCAACTCCTCCGCCTCGGCCAGGCACATGTCCACATCGTCGGGAAGCGGCGTCAGCGCCAGCTCTTGGGCCACCTCACGAACCGACCCCACCACCACCCACGACGACCGCACACCACCCCGCCCACGACCCCGACCACGATCACGCCCACCCACACCATCGGAAGCACCCGCACCCGCACCAGCACTCGGGCCGGCCGCGCCAGGGTCATTCGCGCCGGTGCCGTTTGTGCCAGCAGCGTCCGCGCCATCGGCAGCACCACGCGCGGCACCAAAGCCAGCGCCATCCGCGCCAGCGGCATCTCCACGGGCGGCATCCGCGTCAGGGCCATTCGCGCCAGCGGCAGCCGCACCATCACAAGCCCCGCGCACGGCACCGGCGGCAGCCGCGCCATCGGCAGCCCCACGGGCGGCACCCGCGTCAGCGCCGTTCGTGCCAGCGGCATCCGCACCGGCAGCAACCCCGCCCGTGGCATCCGCGCCATCGCTATCTGCCCTGTCGGTATGCGTGCCTGGGGCGTCCGCGCCCGGGTCGTCCACGCTCTCGACAACGGGTGCGTCGGCGCGCTGCCGGGGCCCGAAGTTGATGATCGGGAAGGGCTCCCGGGCGGACGAGCCATCAGAGGACCACAGTGGGGAATTGGCGATCAGACGGTCCCACCACTCACCGTCGGCATCGTTCGAATGACGAAGGCGCTCAGGATCGATATCGAACAGATCCATCACACCTCCATCAAGCGATTCGAAAACTTGTATTAATTCTCTCCTCCCCCCGGAGCTTGTGCAAGATCAACTAGCAATCTCTTGGGATCACAGATTGAGGAGACCGCCCTGGTCACGGCGTAGTTCGCCGCCGCCATACAGGCCCGCCAGAAGCTATGGGCTGGACAAGCCCTGCCGGGGGCAGTGAAGGCGCCGCTCAGAGGGCGCGGAGGCACTACCCAGCAAGCATCAAAGCCCGGAAAACGGCGCAGACGCCGCCCAGAAAGCGGGGACGACACTGCTCGGAAAACGCCGAAAGCCCCGCAAAACGGCGACGGCACTGCTCAACCAGCAGGGACGGCGATACTCAGACAGCCAGGGCGGCGCTGCCCCCAAGGCACCGAAGACCCCGCAAAACGGCGACGGCACTGCTCAACCAGTGGGGACGGCGCTGCTCAGGCAGCGGGGACGGCGCTGTCCGGAAAGCGCCGAAGGCTCGGAACGGCGAACGCCGAGAACGACGAAGGCCCGGAAAACTACGACGGCGCAGCCCGGAACGCGCCGAAGGCTCGGAACGACGGAGGTCCAGAACGACGGACCCCAGAAAACGGGGGTGCTCGGATCGCGCCGAAGGCTCGTGACAGCGAAGGCTCGTAACTACGAAGGCCCAGAACGGCGAAGACCCGGAACGGCGAAGGCCGAGAACGACGAAGGTCCCGAATGGCAGGGCGGGCTGCTCAGAAGGCGGCGATGGCGTGTTCGACGGCGCGCAGGGCGCGGTCGAGCTGGACGGCGCGGTCGGCGATCACGTCCTGCATGGGATCACCGGCACGGATCCTGTCGATGCTGGTGATGTACACGGCGCGGTAGGCGGCGACCACCAGGGCGGCCGCGAGGCGCGGGGCCGGGTCGCCCGGATCGCTTCCGGCCGCCTCGGCGAACAGGCCGGCGATCACGCCCTCGAACTCCTCGACCAGCTCCCTCGCCCGGGCCCTGAGCGCGGGCGAGTCGAGGATCACCTGCCAGAAGACCTCATATCCGGGGGCGATCCCGCCGAGCGGGTGGCCGTCCCTGAGCATGCCGAGGAACAGCCGGCGCAGCGCGGCGACAGGGGTCTCCCCCTCGGCGCGTTCCCGTACGGCGCGGGTGACCAGCTCCACCGCCTCGGGATAGCGGTCGAGGAACAGGTCTTCCTTGCGAGGGAAGTAGTTGAAGACGGTCTTGGCCGAGACTCCGGCCGCCTCGGCGACTTCGGCGACCGTGACGTTGTCGAACCCGCGCTGCACGAACAGGCCCGACGCCACGTCGGAGATGAGCGAGCGGGTCTGCCGCTTCTTCCGCTCCCGCAACCCCAAGCTCTCCGTCACCCGCCTCATTCTAGTTGCTAAAAACTTATAGCGACAGTAAGTTTACAGCAACGGTAACTACGGGGAGGGCGAATGTCGTACGACGTCGTTGTGGCCGGCGGAGGGCCGGTCGGCCTCATGCTGGCCTGCGAGCTGCGGCTGGGCGGGGCGTCGGTCGTGGTGCTCGAACGGCTGACCGAGATCGACCCGACGATCAAAGCCGGCGCGCTCAACACGCCCAGCGTGGAGGCGCTCTATCGACGGGGCCTGCTGCCCGCGCTGAGGGAGGTGCAGGAGCGGGCGATGGAAGTCGTGAGGGCGTTCATGCAGAAGCGGGCCGCCGCGGGAGGACCGCAGCGGACTCCGCCCAGGTTCGCCGGCCACTTCGCGGGGATGATGCTGAGCGCCGATCTCTTCGACGAGGACGACCCCGACCTGGCCGGCCGGGGACCGATCACCGAGATCGGCCTGGTGCCCCAGCAGCAGCTCGAACAGATCCTCGCGGGACGCGCGGCCGAGCTGGGGGTCGAGGTGCGGCGCGGCGTGGAGGTGACCGGCTTCACCGACGACGGCGAGCAGGTCACGGTCGCCACGACCGAGGGCCCGGTGCACGGCCGCTGGCTCGTGGGCTGCGACGGCGGCAGGAGCATGGTGCGCAAGCTGGCCGGCTTCGAGTTCCCCGGGACGGACCCGGAGATCACCGCCTACCAGGCCATCGCGGAGATGGAGGGCACCGACGACCTCGGCGTGGGCTGGCAGGCCACTCCCACCGGGATCTACTCCCACGGCCCGGTGCCGGGGCGCATCCTCGTCGTACGCTTCGACGACGGCGCGCCAGGCAAGGCCGACAAGACCGAACCGGTGACGACGGAGGAACTGCAGGACGCGGTCAGGCACGTCACGGGCTCCGACGTCGTCGTCAAGGGGATCACGTCGGTCACGCGGTTCACGGACAACGCGCGGCAGGCGACGACCTACCGGCTCGGGCGGGTGCTGCTGGCCGGTGACGCCGCGCACGTGCACTCGCCCTTCGGCGGCCAGGGGCTGAACCTGGGACTGGGCGACGCCGTGAACCTCGGCTGGAAGCTCGCGGCGGTCGTACGCGGGCAGGCCCCGGAGGGGCTTCTCGACACCTACACGCGGGAGCGGCACCCCATCGGCGCCTGGGTGCTCGACTGGACGCGGGCCCAGATCGCCCTGATGCGTCCCGACGCCCACGCCCGGGCGGCCCGGACGGTGGTCGCCGACCTGCTCGGCACGGTCACCGGCACCACCTACTTCGTGAAGAAGATCTCCGGTGTCTGGCAGCGGTACGACATGCCCGGCGGCGGACACCCTCTGATGGGGCGCAGCGTGCCCGACTACGAGTTCGAGGACGGCTCACGGCTCGCCGACCACCTCCACGACGGCCGCGGCCTGCTCCTCCGCCAGACCGGATCCCGGCTCGGCGGCGCGGCGGCGGACGGGTACGGCGACCGGGTCGCCACCGTCACGACGGCGATACGCGACGCGCACGCTCCCGGCGCGCTGCTCGTCCGCCCGGACGGCGTCGTCGCCTGGGTGGAGGACCCGGAAACCACCGATTCCGAGGGGCTCGCCAACGCGCTGGAGACCTGGTTCGGCGCGCCCGCGGACGTCCCCGTGACCCTCGCCTGAAGCGTTCGCCGGGCCCCGTGGATCTTTGGCCAAAATCTTTACCCTGGCCGCCCGCCGCGCGGGGCCCGGATCAACGCTCTGACCTGCGGTTTCATCGGGCACCACACCCCTTAACCCGCACCCCGCCAAGATGTCTCGTGTCATTTGGTATCAGGCGTGGTCAGCAGCCCCCATCATGTGCTCATGCCCGCTTTTGTCACCCTGTCCGGGCGCTCCGTGCGCCTGGAACCGCTCAGCCTCGCGGTGCTCGACGACCTCGTCGCCGCGGCGAGTGAAGACCGTTCCACATACGCCTTCACTCGCGTTCCCGCTGGCCGGGATGAGATGGCCTCCTACGTGGAGGCCGCCTTGGCTGAGCAGGCGGAGGGCCGCACGCTGCCCTTCGCCATCCGGTGGCTGCACACCGACCGCGTGGTCGGTGCCACCCGTCTGATGAACCTGGAGTATTGGCAGGGCCCGATGCCCTGGCCGCCGGGAACCAAGGGCGCGGTGGGCGAGGTCCCGTCCGTCGCGGACATCGGGTACACCTGGCTCGCCGCGTCGGCCCAGGGCACCGGTGTCAACCGGGAGAGCAAGTATCTGATGCTCTCCCTCGCCTTCGAGACCTGGCAGGTTCACCGGATCACCCTCAAGGCAGACGTACGCAACACCCGATCCCGGGTCGCCATCGAGGCCCTCGGCGCGCACCTCGACGGTGTGCGACGAGCGGACAGCCGAGGCGCCGACGACACGGTCCGAGATACCGCGTACTACTCGATCCTGAGTCCCGAATGGCCCGCCGTGCGCGAACGTCTTCGCGCGAAGCTGGGCATTCTGGAGCCGGCGTCGGAAGCAGCTTGATCAGTCAATAGAAAGGGAGCGGCCCGTCCCGGAAGGGACGGGCCGCGTCATGCGAGGGTGATCAGGCGTCGTAGCCGTAGTCCTCGTCGTAGGCGTTGTAGATGTCGCGCCAGTAGCCGCACTTGACGGGCACGTTGCTGTACAGGCCGATCTGGCAGACCTTCGCCTGGACCTGGGCGACGTCGTAGCGCCAGAAGTTGATCTGCTTGTAGCCGCCGGCGCCGCAGTACTTGTACGACTTGTAGCTGGAGGACCAGTTGTCCTCGCCGTCGTCCCAGTAGGACACCCGGAACTTGATGTACGCGCACTTGCCGCCCTGCCGGTAGGTGCGGTGGTCGTTGTCGTACAGCTTGCCGGTGATGTGGACCCGGTTCGACTCCTCGTGGTCGTAGTTCACGTCGACGTAGCCCTTGGCCTTGGCGAGGTGGTTGGAGGACCAGTAGGTGCCCCACCAGCCGTCGTAGTCCCAGTCGTGGTGGTGCGGGGCGGAGGCGGTGGCGGCGGAGGAGGCGGAGGCGGGGGCGGCGTTGGCCGCGGTCGCCAGGGCCGGCAGCCCGAGGGCGGCGACGGTGGTGGCGGCGGCGAGACCGAGGGTGATGGAGCGTCGCATTTCGGTTCTCCTGTTCGAGGACGATCCCCCCGATACGGGGTGCGTGTCGGGGTTGCAGCTCAGTGATAGGCCCGCCCGCCTGCAACCCGCTTTCAACGCTCTCGCCGTGGTTTGCAGGTCGCTTTCAAGCACCTGTACGCAAACTGAACCAACGCCCGCGGTCCTATTGCCGCCGCGTCGCACGATCTATCATTTGGTCGGAAATCTTGCCATCGGGAGACAGATCACATGCCTGATCACGCCGCCGTGGACGGCCTGCGCTTCGCCGTGCTGGGACCCGTCCTTGCCTGGCGCGACGGCGTGGAGCTCGACCTTGGCACGCCATTGCAACGCTCCATTCTCGCGATGCTCCTGCTGAGGGAGGGGCACGCGGTCACGCCGGACGAGATGATCGACGGCGTGTGGGGCGAGGACGCGCCCCCGCGCGCGCTCGGCGCGCTGCGCACCTACGTTTCCCGCCTGCGCACCGTCCTGGAGCCGGACCGGTCCCCCCGGACCCCGCCGCGGCTGCTGACCTCCGTGGGCCGGGGATACGCGCTGCGGCTCGACTCCGGCCCCGCCCGCTTCGACCTCGCCGTCTTCGAACGCGAATGCGCCGCCGCCGAGTCCGACCGCCGCACGGGCCGGGCCGGGGAGGCCGCCCGGCGGCTGCGCGGGGCCCTGCGCCTGTGGTCGGGCGAGCCGCTGGCCGGCGCGGTCGGCCCGTACGCCGAGCACCAGCGCGACCGGCTCGCCGAGCGCCGGATGAGCGCGGTCGAGACGCTCATGGAGCTCGACCTCGAGCTGGGCCGGCACGCGGAGATCGTCTCCGAGCTGGTCGCGCTCACCGCGGAACATCCGCTGCGCGAGCGGCTGCGCGCCCAGCTCATGCTGGCCTATTACCGGTGTGGCAGGCAGGCCGAGGCGCTGTCGGTCTTCACCGACACCCGGCGGGCGCTGGTCGAGGAGCTCGGCATCGAGCCCGGGGCCGAGCTGTCCCGCCTCCACCGGCGGATCCTCGCCGCCGACCCCTCCCTCACCCCCACGCCCCCTCCCGTACGGCTCTCGCAGCAGGATGTCCACGATGACGCCGCGGCGGCCGAGACGGGCCCGGTCATCGAGATGCCGAGACCGGCCCAGCTCCCGGCGGCGGTGCCCGACTTCACCGGACGCACCGGCCTGGTGCGCAGGCTGCTCGCGCTGCTGCGTGGCGAAGGGGCGCGCGAGGGCGTGCCGATCGCGGCGATGTCGGGCATCGGCGGCGTGGGCAAGACGACCCTGGCCGTCCACGTGGCCCACCTCGCCGACGACCTGTTCCCCGACGGCCAGCTCTACGCCGACCTGCGGGGATACAGCGCCGAGCCGACCGCGCCCGAGACCGCGCTGGTGGCGTTCCTGCGGGCCCTCGGCATCCCGATGGACGTCATCCCCGACGGCCTGGCCGAGCGCTCCGCGCTGTTCCGGTCGCTGCTCGCCGACCGCAGGATGCTGGTGCTGCTCGACAACGCCCGCGACGCCGAGCAGGTCGAGCACCTGCTGCCCGGCTCACCCGGCTGCGCCGCGATCATCACGAGCCGGGGCAAGCTGGCCGACCTGCCCGCGGCCCGGCTCATCGACCTCGACGTGATGGAGCCCGAGGAGGCGTTGTCGCTGCTCGCCGCGGTCGCGGGGCCTGAGAGGGTGGCGGCGGAACGTGCCGCCGCCATGGATGTGGTCGCCGCCTGCGGTTTCCTGCCGCTGGCCGTGCGGATCGTCGCGGCCCGGCTGGCCTCCCGCCCGTCGTGGACGGTCGCCTCGCTCGTCCCCCGGCTGGCCGACGAGCGCCGCCGCCTCGACGAGATGAAGATCGGCAACCTGGCGGTCTCGGCCACGTTCGCCCTCGGGTACGGCCAGCTCGACGCCCGGCAGGCGCGGGCGTTCCGGCTGCTGTCGCTGCCGGCGGGCTCGGGCATCTCGGTCTTCGCGGCGGCGGCCGTGCTCGACCTCACCCCGTCCGAGGCCGAGGACGTGATCGAGTCGCTGGTCGACGCCAGCCTGCTGGAGGCGCCCGCGCCGGGCCGCTACCGATTCCACGACCTGCTCAAGCTGTTCGCCCGGCGGCAGGCGGAGGCCGCCGAGGAGCCCGCGGCCCGCACGCTCGCCCTGCGGCGGCTGCTGGGCTTCTATCTTGCGTCGGCGGGCGCGGCCCACCGGCTGGCGTACGAGGGCAGCCGGATCGCCGACGTCCTCACCGATCTGGGCATGCTCGGCCACTCCTTCTCCTCCGCCGACGAGGCAGTTGCCTGGCTGTCGGCGGAGGCCGAGGACATGTTCGGAGCGGTGGCCCAAACGGCAGGGGCACAGGACGAATCGGGCGACGACCTGCTCGCGGCGGCCGACCTGCTGCTGGCGATGGAGCCGCTGCTGGAGTCGGGCACCAACCAGCGGGACTTCGAACAGCGCACGTCGGCCCTGCTGGCGGCGACGCGCCAGGCCGGTGCGCGGCGCGCCGAGCTGCGCTGCCGCTACGTGCTGGGCCGGGTGCTGTTCGGCGCGAACCGGCTGGCCGAGGCCGAGAGCCATTTTCTCGCCGCGCGGACGCTGGGCGAGGAGACCGGCGACCACATCGTTCTCGGCGAGACGTGCAACGCGCTCGCGGTCGTCGCCGGGCGGCGGCGCCGCCACACCGAGGCGCTCGAATGGTTCGACCGGGCGACGACGGTCCACCGGCAGACGGGCAATCCCGCGGGCGAGGCGCTCGCGTCGTGCTACTCCGCCCGCGACCACCTGGGCCTCGGACGGCCGGACGACGCCATCGCGGCGGCCGAGCGGGGGCTGGCGGTCTTCACCGAGATCGGCAGCGGCGCGGGGGTGGCGCGGGCCCGCTATCACCTCGGCAACGTGCTGTCCTTTGTCGGGCGGCTCAACGAGGCGGTCGTCCACCACGCCGAGTGCCTGGCCTTCTTCCGCGCGAGCAACCAGCGAGTCTGGGAGCAGCGGGTCTGCTACCGGCTCGCCGCCACCTTCATCGCCGCCGGACGGTTCGCCGAGGCCGCCCGGCACGCCGAGCAGGCGCTGACCGTGAGCCGCGAGATCACCCACCCGTACGGCGAGGCGCAGTCACTGGCCGCGCTCGGCAAGGCCCTCGCGGGGCTCGGGGAGACCGGCCGGGGCAGGCAGGCCCTGGTCAAGGCCCTCGACATCTTCACCCGGCTCGGGTCGCCCGAGGCCGACGACATCCGTGCCCTCCTGCGCGAACAGGTCGAGACGTAGGTCATCGTCGAGCCGGCTCATCCGGACGTGGTTGATCACACCGAACACCCATCTTCGCGTGCGGGAGGCTGGACGCCCGGCCGGCCGCCCGTCGTCACACTGGGACGCGCAGGGGGCCCGGATCCTACCGGTGCGCCCCGTGACGACTCGCCGCCTCACGTCGACGACCGGCCGGGCTTGGTGCGCGGGCTCCGAAACCCCCCCGAAGCCCGCTCACGACCACTGTCCGCCCGGCCGTTCAAACTCCGATCAACGTGGGCTTGCAACGTCAGCGTGGGCTTGCAACGTCGAGAAAGCCCTCGGCGATCAGGGACCGCAGCGCGGCGGGCGCCCGCCCGAGCACCTCACCGGGATCCTCACCGGTCAGCTCGGCGATGGCGGCGAGCAGCGGGCGCGTGGGCAGTTCGCCGTCGCACACGCCCGCCAGGGCCGCCTCCACCGTCCCCACGGCGGCCGTACGGCGTGCGCCCCGGGTCTGCCGCAGGACGATGCGGGAGGGGTCGTCGGCGCCGGGCGGGCCGACGCGCTCCTCCACGACTCCCTCGGCCGGCTTCAGCCGCGCGTCGAGCAGGTCGTCGTCGGACAGCTCGTGGGCGGTGCGCGCCGCGCGCAGCACCTCCTCGACCAGCGCGCCGGACGGCGGCTCGACCGGCTGGGTCATCTCCTCCACCCGCACGAGCGGGCTCAGCGAGCCGGAGTCGTGCAGGGCGATCCAGCCGAAGCCGACGCCGGTCACGTCCATCGACTCGAACCAGCCGAGCCACTCGTCATATCGCTCCCGGTAGGCCGAGGTGCCGTGTTCTGCGGAGTCCCGCAGCCACAGCTCGACATATTCGGCCGGGTCCTGCACGTCGCGCTGCACGGCCCAGCCGTCGCAGCCGGTCTCGGTGAGCCAGCCGCCCACCCTGTCCTGCCAGTCCTCGCCCTTGACGTGCAGCCAGTTGGCGAGGAAGCGCGCCTGACCACCCTGGGCGAGGTGCCGGGGCGTGCGCCGTACGAGGTCGCGGCAGAACTCGTCGCCGCGCCGCCCGGCCTCCCGGTAGGTGTATCTGGCCTCGGGCGCGATGACGAAAGGCGGGTTGGACACCACGAGGTCGAAGCGCTCGTCGTCCACGGGGTCGTACATCGAGCCCTCGCGCGCCTCGACGCCGGTCACGCCGGACAGGCCCCAGCTCAGGCGGGCCAGCCGCAGCGCCCTGCGGTTCACGTCGGTCGCGACGATGTGCTCGGCCCTGGGGGCCAGGTGCAGCACCTGCACACCGCAGCCGGTGCCGAGGTCGAGCGCCCGCTCAACCGGCGCGGCCCAGCCGAGCTGCGCGAGGTTGGCCGAGGCGCCGCCCGCGCCCACGACGTGGTCGGGCCGCAGCGAGGGATCGCCGGGCCGCACCTTGCGGTCGGAGACGACGTACGCCGGGTCGCCCGTGCCGGTGTCCCACGGCTGGAGGTGCACGGTGGCCTGCAGGGAGTCGCCCAGGCGCACCAGCAGCCCGGCCTCGATGAGGCCCTGCACGGGGAGGTCGGCGGCGGCCATGCTGACCGGGGTGCCCAGCCACCACAGCCGGATCAGCGTGGCGAGGGGATCGGCGTCCCTGGTGGCGCGCAGCGCGGGCACGATCTCCTCGCGAGCCAGCGCGGCGGCGGCCATGTCGCCCAGCCGCTCACGCACGCCGTCGATCGTGTATCCGGTCTCCACGAATCTGTCGCGAAGCCGCCGGACCAGGTCAGAAGGGGCGTCCACGCATCGAATCTATCGCGGGGTCAGGGCATCTTGAGGCTGTTCCAGGCGGCCTCGCCCAGCTCGCGGATCTCCTCCTCGGTGGGCTGGTGGGCGCCGCTGAACCACAGGCGGCACATCTCCTGCGCCGGGCCGAGCCACAGCACATAGCACATGGTGGCGGGGACGGGGCGGAGCACACCGTTCTTCATGTGCGGCCGCCACCAGTCGGCGACCTGGCGGAAGAACTCGCGCCGCGACTCGGCGACCTCCGGCCCGCCGGGCTCGTTGCGCCGGGGCGGGCGCTCGCTGATCAGCAGGCGGGCGCGCTCGGGGTGCTCGCCGCACCAGGCCATGTGCATCGCGACGATGGCCTCGATGCCGGAGCGGGCGTCCTCGTGGCGGACGAGCTCGCCGATGAAGGCGGCCTGGTACATCTCCTGGATCTCGGCGTAGAGCACGCCGAAGACGTGTTCCTTGCTCGTGAAGTGGTGATAGAAGCTGCCGACGCTGACGCCGCTCTCCTGCCGGAGGCTGGCCAGGGTCGTGGCCGACACCCCGCTCTGGCTGAACCTGCGCAGGGCGCCCTCGATGATCCTGGCCCTGCCGTCTCGTCCGCTCTTCGCGCTCTTCACATAGTCAATGGTGAACCAACAGAACCTTGTTCTGCAAACGCGAGGCAGGCTTTGATCTCGACGGATGTGCCCTCTGTACTGATTGTGGCAGAGGGCCAGGCCCGGCGCACCATGGACAGCACCCGCCGGTTCTCCGTCATGACGTCCATGCCGACGGCGACCGCGCCGCGTACGGACGCCCGCCGCAGGAGGGTGCGCACGAGCCGCGACCCCACGCCGAGGCCCTGCCACCGGTCGTCCACCACGACCGCGATCTCCGCCTCGATCCCCAGGGAGCCGCCGGCCAGATGGCTCATGGCGTGCCCGATCACGGCGTCGCCGTGCAGCGCGAGCAGCGCGTCGCGCCTGTCGTCGCGCGCGACCATCGCGCGGATCAGGCTCGTGCTCGGCCGGCCCAGGCCGACGAAGAAGCGGTTCGTCAGCGTGTCCTGCGACAGACCCTCCACGAAGAGCCGCACCCGCGCCTCGTCGTCGCCCGGACGCGCCGCACGCACCTCCACGACACGGACGTCCACGAGAGGCCTCACCTGAGTTCCGAACATGGACTCAGGCTCTCCCGAACGCGCTGAGTCTGTCAAGTAGACTTAGATGGAAGGAGGAGGTTGTGGTTACGATGCGCGACATGCGGCGTTATCGGGTGGACAACTGCTCCATCGAGCGAACCCTCGCCGTGCTCGGCGAGAAGTGGACGTTCCTGGTCCTCCGCGAGGCGTTCAACGGCATCCGGCGTTTCGCCGACCTTCAGACGCGCACCGGCGCGCCCCGGCAGGTGCTGAGCGCGCGGCTGTCCCGGCTCGTCGAGGAGGGCCTGCTGCGCAAGGTGCCCTACCAGGAGCCCGGCCAGCGCCAGCGCGACGAGTATCGGCTCACCCAGAAGGGCCTCGATCTCTACCCGATCATGATCGCCCTCATGCACTGGGGCGACCGCTATCTGGCCGATCCCGAGGGACCACCGGTCGTGGTGACCCACCGCGACTGCGGCGCGCCCGTCACGCTGCACCTGGTGTGCGAGGAGGGCCACCGGGTCGACGGCCCGCGTGAGGTGACGCCCCGCCCCGGGCCCGGCGCACGACTGAGTACCCCAGCCTGAGAGCGGGACCATCCGGGTCGCTGCCTAGGCTGGTGACGTGTACCGTTTCCTCCTTTCGCGCCGGTGGGTCGGGCTGCACCTGCTCGTGCTCGTGCTGATCCCCGCCTTCTTCTTCCTGGGAAGGTGGCAGTGGGGGCGGTTCGAGGACCGGTCGGCCGAGAGCACGAGGATCACCGCCAACCTCGCCGCCGCGCCCGTGCCGCTCGACCGGCTCGACCAGATCGGCGCGTCCGTGGCGGAGCGGGACCGGTATCGCCTCGTCACCGCCACCGGGCGGTACGACCCCGCCCACGAGCTCGTGGTGCGCAGGCGGACCCAGAACAGCCGCGTCGGCTTCTACGTGATCACTCCGCTCGTCACGCCCCAGGGCGCCGTGCTGGTGAACCGAGGGTGGGTCCCGGCCGGGGCGACCGCCGACACCCCGCCGCAGGTGCCCGCCCCGCCCACGGGAGAGGTGACGGTCACCGGACGGCTCCGGCCGGCCGAGACGCAGGACAACACCGGCATCAGGAACCGATCGGGCCTGCCGTCCGGCCAGATCCTGCTGATCGACACGCCCACGATCGCCAAGGGCCTGCCGTACAAGGTCTATGGCGGTTTCGTGGAGCTCACCGCGCAGCAGCCGCAGGGCGGCGAGGCCCCCGAGCTCCTGCCGCCGCCCGACGTCGGCGCCGGAGGCGGGCTCAACCTGGCGTACGCCGTGCAGTGGTGGCTGTTCATCGGGATCGCGGTGGGCGGCTGGGTGCTCCTGGTGCGCCGGGAGGCCCGCGACCTCCGTACGCAGGAGGCGTCACAGGCCGTGACGGTACGCACCGCAATGTGAGCGAACGGATACCAACCGGAGACCTCGCAGCTTGTACCGTGTTATCCCTTGGCCCTACCGTTTACTATCGTGAATACGCCGCTGCATCCCGACCCAGAGCCGAGGCGGCGGGACTACGTGATCATCTCAGTCGATGATCACCTGATCGAGCCGGCCGACCTCTTCGAGGATCGCCTCCCGGAGAAATACAAGGACCTCGCGCCCAAGGTCGTGGAGACCGACTCGGGCCACCAGGTCTGGCGGTACGGCGGCGCCACCTATCCCTGCGCGGGGCTCGACGTGGGCGCGGGCCTGCCCAAGGAGCAGTGGACGCTCGACCCCGTACGCTTCGAGGACATGCGGCCGGGCTGCTACGACATCGAGGCCCGGGTCGGCGACATGGACCGGGCCGGGATCTGGGCGGCGCTGTGCTTCCCCGGCATGCTGGCGAGCCAGGCGGGGGTGGCGTTCGGCCGCACCCGCGACCAGGACCTCGGGCTCGCGCTCGTCCGGGCCTGGAACGACTGGCACGTGGACGTGTGGGCCGGCACCTACCCCGAGCGGATGATCGCGCTCCAGCTTCCCTGGCTCCCCGACCCCGAGATCGCGGCGAAGGAGATCAGGGCCAACGCGTCACGCGGGTTCAAGGCCGTCGTGTTCCCCGAGTTCCCCACCCGGCTGCGGCTGCCGTCCATCCACAGCCGCCACTGGGACCCGTTCTTCGCCGCCTGCGAGGAGACCGGCACGGTCGTGTGCCTGCACACCGGCGCGTCCTCCTGGGCGCCGGTGCCCTCGCCGGACACCCCGGTCGAGGCGATCACCACGCTGATTCCGGCGAGCGCCATGTTCGCCTGCGCCGACTGGCTGTGGTCGGGAGTGGCGCTGCGCTTCCCCAAGCTGCGCATCCTCATCGTGGAGGGCGGCGTCGGGTGGCTGCCGATGCTGGCCGAGCGGGCCGACTACGCGCTCGATCACCCCGTGGCGGGCGAGCCGAGCTGGGAGGGCGGCCTCAAGCCCAGCGAGGTGCTGCGGCGCAACTTCTACTTCGGCACGCTCGACGACAGCGCGCTGAGCTCGGTGCGGCTCGCCGTGGGCATGGAGCGCGTGCTGCTGGAGTCCGGCTATCCGCGCGCGGAGTCCACCTGGCCCGACACCCAGCGCGCCGTGGCCCGCAACCTCGGCAGCCTGCCGCCCGCCGACATCGCCAGGGTCTCGTACGGCAACGCCGCCCGCCTGTTCGGCCACCCCCTGCCCTCGCGGGCCTGGCTGCGGCAGGAGCAGCTCTAGCTCAAACCGAGGGCAGCCGGGGGACGCTGTCGATGAGCCGTCGCGTGTAGGGGTGGCGGGGAGCGCCGAGCACCTGTGCGGTGTCTCCCTGCTCGACGATGCGCCCCCGCTCCAGCACGGCCACCTCCTGGCAGAGGGCGGCCACCACGGCCAGGTCGTGCGACACCATCACGACCGTCAGCGCGCGGGTCTCCCGGAGCTCCTGCAGCAGGTCGACGACGCGCACCCGGGTGGAGACGTCGAGCGCGCTGACCGGCTCGTCCGCGAGCAGCACGCGGGGCTCGCACACGATCGCCCGCGCGATGGCGATGCGCTGCCGCTGCCCGCCCGAGAACTCCTGCGGATAGCGGCTCGCGGCGTCCTCGGGCAGGCCGACGGAGCGCAGGGCCTCGGCGACCCGGGCGGCCATGTCCTGCTTGAGGCCCAGGGACCGCAGGGGTTCCGAGACGATCCGGCCCACCCGCTGCCGGGGGTCGAGCGAGGAGTACGGGTCCTGGAACACCGTCTGCACGCCGCGCCGGAACTCCCGTATCTGAGCCCGGTCGCGCGGCGCGAGCTCCCTGCCCTCGTAGAGGACCTGGCCGCTCGTCGGCCTGGCCAGCCCGAGCAGCAGGCGCAGCAGCGTGGTCTTGCCCGCGCCCGACTCCCCCACCAGCGCGAGGCTGCGTCCGGGCGTGACGGCGACCGAGACGTCCGTGAGCACGGGGGCCGAGCGGCCGTAGGCGAAGTGCGCGCCCCGCACCTCCAGAATGGGCCGAGTCATGGGCCGAGTCATGGGCCGAGTCATGGGCCGGGTCATGAGGTCCTCCCGTCGATGGCATCGTCGAGAGCGCCGTCGAGAGCGCTGTCGAGAGCGCCGTCGAGCCGGCGCGCGCTGCCCACCAGTTCCCTCGTGTACGGGTGGCTCGGAGCGTTGACGACCTCGCCGACGCTCCCGGACTCCACCGCCACGCCGTTCTTGAGGACGATGACGCGTTCGGCGATGCGCGAGACGACCGCAAGGTCGTGGCTGATGAACAGCAGTGCCATCCCCCGTTCCCGCACCAGGCCGTCGAGCAGCGTGAGGACGTCGGCCTGCACGGTGACGTCCAGGGCGGTCGTGGGCTCGTCGGCGATGAGCAGGGCGGGGTCGCAGGCGAGGGCCATGGCGATCGCCACCCGCTGGCGCTGGCCGCCGGAGATCTCGTGGGGGTAGGCCCGGGCGATCCGATCGGGATCGGCCAGCCGCACCTCCTCAAGCGCGGCCCGCACCGCCGCGTGCAGGGCGCGTCCCCGCAGCCCTCTCCGGCGCCGGAGCGGCTCGGCCACCTGGCGGCCGACACGCATGAGCGGGTCGAGGGCGGTGAGCGGCTCCTGGAAGACCGTGCTCGTCGCCCGGCCGCGCAGCGAGGTGAGCCGCCGCTCCCCGGCCCCCACCACCTCGATGCGGTCGAGGCCGGGCACGTCGAACACGACACTGCCCGAGACGGTCATCCCGGGAGGCGTGAGACCCATGATCGCCAGGGCGGTCATGGACTTGCCCGACCCCGACTCCCCGATCAGGCCCAGCCGCTCGCCCGCGCCGAGCGTGAACGACACGTCCGAGACGAGGTCGCGGCCCTCGGCGCTGCGCACGTGCAGCCCCTCGACGGTGAGCAGGGTCACCTCGTCCTCCTCCGGGTCGGGTCGGCCACGTCGCGCACGCCGTCGGCGATGAGGTTGACGCCGACGACGAGCACGACGAGCAGGACGCCGGGGGCGATCACCCCCGCCGGGGCGATGAACACGCTCGCCTGGGCCTCCTGGAGCATCCGCCCCCAGGAGGCGTTCGGCGGCGGTGCGCCCAGGCCGAGATAGGACAGGCTGGCCTCCGCCAGGACGGCCAGGCCGAACTGCAGCGCGAGGTTGACCGACAGCGTCGGCCAGATGTTCGGCAGCACGTGTTCGACGATCACCCGGGGCCATGACGTCCCCGAGGTGCGCGAGGCCGTGATGAAGTCCTGGGCCAGGACGCGCTTGACCAGCACCCGGGTCAGCCGGGCCACGATCGCCGACATCGCCAGCCCGATCGCGATGATCGCCGAGCCGAGGGACGCCTCGCGCGCGGCGGTCACCAGCATGGCCAGCAGCACGGTCGGGAACGCGATGAGGATGTCGAGGAGGGCCGAGAGCGTGTCGTCGAGCCAGCGGGTGGCGAAACCGGCGGCGAGGCCGCCCGCGAGCCCCACGAGCCCGCCGATCAGCACCGAGCCCGCGCCCGCCTCCAGGGCTACCCGCGCGCCGATCATGAGCTGGGTGAGCAGGTCTCTGCCGAGCTTGTCGGTGCCGAGCAGGTGGGGCAGGCCCGGCGGCATCAGCCTGCCGCCCGTGGTGTCGTCCGGCGCGTACGGCAGCCAGAAGAACGACACGACGGCCACGGCGAGCACGAGACCGGCCAGGACGCAGCCGGCGATCAGCGTCGCCGACCGGGGGACACGGCGGGAGACACGGCCGGAGACACGGCGGGGGCCGGCGGTCATGCGCCGTCTCCCGAGAATCTCCCGCCGAGGGAGCGGCGCAGCCGCGGATCGATGAGCCGCTGCACGAGGTCGGCCGCGAACCCGATGACCAGCACCGCGAACGTGCTCACCACGAGGATCCCCTGGATGACCGGATAGTCATGCTGCGCGAAGCCCTTCACGAGCATGGTGCCGAGCCCGGGCAGCGCGAACACGCTCTCCACCACGACCGCGCCGAGGAAGGTGGTGGCGAGCTCGATGCCCAGGATCGAGACGACCGGCACCACCGCGTTGCGCAGGCCGTGCCGCCACATCGCCCCGATGAACGACGAGCCGAGCGCCCGCGCCGTACGCAGGTAGTCGCTGCCCAGCACGTCGAGGGTGGCCGACCGCACGTAGCGGATCAGCGAGGCCGACATGACCAGGGCGATCGTGACGACGGGCAGCGTCAGCGAGGTGAGCGCCTCGCCCGGGTCGGCCCAGTCGTCCTGGGGGAACCCTCCGGCCGGCAGCACGCCGAGATGGAGCGCGAACACCGTGATCAGCAGCATGCCGACCCAGAAGACGGGCACCGCGATGCCGAGCTGCGACAACGCGCTGAGCACCGAGCCATACCAGGTGCTCGCCCGGTAGGCCGCGACGAACCCGACCGGTACGGCGATCACGACGGCCAGCAGGAAGGACAGCAGCGTCAGCGGCACCGTCACGACCAGCCGGGCGGCGATCTCGGGGCCGACGGGAAGCGTGCTGACGAACGAGGAGCCGAGGTCGAGCCGCGACATCTCGCCGAGCCACGAGACGAACTGCTGGAGCAGCGGCCGGTCGGTCCCGATCGCGTGGCGGGCCGCCGCGACCTGCTCCGGGCTCGCCCCGACCGACAACAGCGCGTTGGCGGGGTCGCCCGGCAGCAGGCGCAGCAGCAGGAACAGCACCACGGCGGCCAGGAACAGCGAGACGACGAGGAACGCCGTCCGGCGCAGCAGATAGGCGATCATCAGCGCGCCACGGACGAGGGCATCAGCCCCGGCCGCCGCTCTTCTTGATGCCGTACGCGTAGAACTGGGAGTTCAGGCCGTTGACGGGGTAGCCCGACAGCGACGACGACGCCACGACGATCTGCGGGTAGAGGTAGAGCCAGTCGCTGGCCGCGTCGGCGGCGATCTGCTGGTTGACCTTCTTCAGCAGCTCGGTCTGCGCCTCGGCCGTGTCGGACTGCTCGGCCTCGTCGACCCACTTGGTGACCTGCGGGTTGTCGTAGCCCCAGTAGAAGTCGGGGTTGCCGTACCAGACCACGTCGCGGTCGTTGACGTGCTCCTGCAGCGTCGCCGCGAAGTCGTGGTTCTTGTAGACCTTGGTGTACCACTGGTCGGCCGTGATGACGTTGATGTTCACGGTGATCCCGACCTTGGCCAGCTCCGACTTCACGAACGTCGCGACCGTGGGGTGGGGGTCGTAGTTCGGCGTGTCGAGCGTGAAGGAGAAGCCGTTCGCGTAGCCCGCCTGGGCGAGCTCCTGCTTGGCCAGGTTCGGGTCGTACGGGTTGACCGAGGTGAGGTCCTCATACCAGGGGTCGGTGGGCGGCACCATCGAGCCGATCAGCGTGCCGTAGTCGCCCCAGATCGAGCTGAGCAGCTTCTTGTTGTCGATCGCCGAGGTGATCGCCTTGCGGACGAGCACCTTGTCGAACGGCGCCTTGCGGTCGTTGAACGCCAGCAGCAGCTTGGTCGTCGACTTGCCGTTGTTGATCTTGTAGTCGGCGTTGTTCTCGAAGTTCGCCAGCGCGTCGGGGCTCTGCTCGCTGGTGACGACGTCGACCGCCTTGGTCAGCAGCGCGTTGTTCAGCGCGGTCGCGTCGGTGAAGTAGTGGAACACGACCTGCTTGTTGGTCGCGGGGGTGCCCCAGTATCCGGGGAAGCGCTCAAGGGTGAGCGTGGAGCCGTGCTTCCACTCGCCCAGCGTGTAGGGACCGGTGCCGTCCTCGGTGGTCGTCAGGTTCTTGGCCTGGGAGTTGATGATCCACACGTAGCTGAGGTTGTAGACGAGCGAGATCGACTTGCTGGCGAGCTTCACCTTGACGGTGGTGTCGTCCGGCGTCTCGATGCTCTTGATCACCGTGAGGCTGCTCTTGCGGGCCGACTGGGAGTCGGGGCCGATGACCTTCTCGATGCTGTACTTGACGTCGGCCGAGGTGAGCGGCTTGCCCGAGTGGAACTTCACGCCGTCGCGCAGCGTGAAGGTGTAGGTGAGGCCGTCCTTGCTCACCGTGTGGTCCTTGGCCAGCAGGTCCTCGACCTTGCCGTCGTCGGTGAGCCGGAACAGGCCCTCGTAGACGTTGCCGTTGAACGCCTCCGTCACGCCCTGTCCGCCCCCGGCCGTGTTGTCGAGGTTCTGCGGCTCGTAGAGCGACCCGACCTCGATCGTCGCGTCCGGGTCGTACGCCGCCGTCGCCCCGGCGCCGCTCGTCGAGCCGGAGGACCCGGAAGACCCTGCGGACCCGGAGGAGCCCGATCCGCACCCGGTGAGGGCGAGCGCGAGCACGAGTGCGGCGCCGAGCAGCGACGTCGTCTTGCTGTTCACTGTTTCTCCTGGTCGGCGGCCATGCGGCCGCTTGGTGCTGTGAGTGAGAAGAAGGGGGAGAAAGGGTGAGAGATCAGTGCGGCAGGAAGCCGTCACGGAAGACGGGGAGCTTCTCCCCCGCCTCGACGGGCACGTCCAACCGGTTCCGCGGCGGCGGCAGCGGACAGTTGTAGAAGGGCGAGAAGGCGCACGGCGGCGCGAAGGCGCGGTTGAAGTCCAGGACGACACGGCCGCCGGGCTCGGGCTCCACCGTCAGGAACCGCCCGCCGCCGTACGTCGCCGAGCCGTTGGTGCGGTCGCCCACGACGAGGAGCAGCGTGCCCTCGTCGTCGAAGGCGGCCAGGTTGTACGGCGTGCCGTCGAGCGTGAAGGTGATGTCGCCGGGCACGGCGTGATCGCGGGTGCCGCCGGCGTCCTTGAGGTGCTCGAAGGGCAGCAGGCGCGTGTCGGACACCGGGGTGAAGACGGCCTCGATCACCCATTCGGGAGCGAACGGGAAGACGTCGATGGTCTCGAAGTGCCGGATGGCGGGCGACTCCGCGTCCCACAGCCGGATGCCGTGCTCGGGCTCGCCGGTCGCGATGTGGGTCCGCTCGATCCGCGTCGCCGTGACGCTCGGCGGCCGGCCGGCGAGGGCCTTCTCAAGGGACACCTCTTCACCCGGCGCCGGCCACAGGGTCTCCACCAGGGCCAGGTTGCCCAGCGGGGCCCGTACGGCGGCCAGCCGCTCCGCCCGCCACGCCTCCCACCCGGCTCGGGCGGCTTCGATCGTGGCTGCGGAGGCGCGTGAAGACATAGTGGTAATGCTCGTTTCGGTAGATCAGCACCTTTGGTGATGTTTGAGCATTACCCTACATTCTAGGTAGGATTATGACCAATTGATCACTTCACCGTGGTGCGGGGGTCCCTCTCCCACTCGACGAACTGGCCGCTCTCGCCGAGCAGCGCGGTCGCCAGCCAGAGGAACACGCCGAAGTCGTCCACGATTCCCAGACCGAGCAGGAAGTCGGGGATCACGTCGATGGGCGAGACGATGTAGGCCACGGCCATGCCGAGCATGGCGAGCTTGCCCTTGGTCAGGCCCCGATACTCGCCCTTCACCGCGGCGCGGAGCATCCGGGGCATGGCCCGCAGCCGGGCCGAAAGGCCCGGCGAACCGGGCTTGGAGACCTCGCGGTAGGCGCGCCAGGTGGCCGCCGCACGTCCTGCCTTCGCCATGAGGACACCTCCAGGGGTCACCTCTGCCCGCTTTGCCCTCCGGTTAACGTACGGCGACGGCCACCAGGTTCCGTCAGGCTTCCGGCGCGAGCGCGCGTACGGTCTCGGCGAGCGGGAGATCGCCGCCCGCCAGCGGGGCCAGCACGGGCGTGTCCAGCCCGGCGGCCACGTACTCGCGCACCCGGGCCCGGCAGGTCGCCGGGTCGCCGTGCACGACGAGGTCGTCCACCACCTCGTCGGGGATCGCCTTCAGCGCGGCCTTCCGGTCCCCGGCCGCCCACGCCTCCTGCATGGGCCCTAGCAGGTCTCCCCGGCCCAGCCACTCGTGGAACGCGGCGTACACCGGCACGGTCAGATAGGCGGCCAGCAGCCGGCGGCCGATCTCGCGGGCCTTCGCCGTGTCTTCGGTCACGACCACGAACAGCCGCGCGGTCAGCTCGGTCTCCGGGCCCAGCTCGGCCCGGACCTTCCGTACGTCCTGCGGCGACAGCCAGTTGGTGATCGCGCCGTCGGCCTCGCGGGCGGCCAGGCGGAGCATCCCGGGCCGCAGCGCGGCCAGCACGATCTTCGGCGGCGTCGCGGGGGCCTTCTCCAGCCGGAATCCCTTGACGGCGAAGGTCTCGTAGCTTTCGCCGACCTTCTCCCCGGCCAGCGCCGCCCGCAGGAAGCGCAGGGTGTCGCGGACCCGCGCGTACGGCTTGTCGAACTCGCCGGCGTTCCAGTTGCCCACGATGACCGGGGACGACGCGCCGATGCCCAGCACGAACCTGCCGGGGGCGAGATCCGCCAGCGTGGCCGCCGACATGGCCAGCAGGGCCGGGCCGCGGGTGTAGACGGGGACGATCGCGGTGCCCAGGCGCAGGGACGGCGCCCACTCGGCCGCCAGGGCCAGCGGGACGAACCCGTCCGTGCCGCCCACCTCGGCCGACCACGCGTCGGTGTAGCCCAGTGCGGGCAACTCGGCGACGAGC
Source organism: Microbispora sp. CL1-1 (assembly GCF_012034195.1). Classification (NCBI taxonomy): domain Bacteria; kingdom Bacillati; phylum Actinomycetota; class Actinomycetes; order Streptosporangiales; family Streptosporangiaceae; genus Microbispora; species Microbispora sp. CL1-1. Next base: position 8,603 of record NZ_JAATEK010000061.1, on the reverse strand, counting down.
TCCTTCGACTCGACCGGCGTCTGCCCGAAGAACGGAATCGTCATGCCCCAGCGGTCCACGGCCACCCCTCTCACGGTTGTGACCCGACCATACCAACCGGACGGTATGGAGTCTCGGTCACGCCCGAAGTTCGTGCACCACCTCGATCACTTCTCTGGCCACGCCCTTGATGCCGGGCAGATGCGACAGGCCGACCAGCCGGTCGACGAGCGGGACGACCCGGTCGATGAGCCGATAGGTGCGCGCGCAGCCGGGCGAGTTGTCGTGGACCCAGAACAGCACGACCCCCATCCACAGCAGCCACAGCAGTTCGGGAAGCTCCTCGCGCAGCTCGTCGTCCATCCGTCCGGCCGATCCCTCGACCACCTCCCGATAGAGCGCGATGGCCGACTCGCGGGCGGGCGCCGACTCGGCGCTGAACGGGCTGAGGGGATTGCTGGGCTCCGCCGCGTGCTTGAAGAACTTCACCGCGAACTCGTGGTAGGGCTCGGAGATCCGCACCCATTCCCGCAGCACGCCGCCGAGCCGCCCGGCGAACGACCTCTCGGCGGTGAACACCTCACGGCAGGCCGCCTCGTGCGTTTCCTGCGCGCGGTCGTAGTACGCCTGGATCAGCTGTTCCTTGGACCTGAAGTAGTAGTAGGCGTTGCCCACCGACACGCCGGCCTCCGCGGCGATGGCACGCATGGTGGTCGCTTCGTACCCCCGATCCCTGAACAACCGGAGGGCCGTCTCGACGATCTGCTCCCGTGTACTCTCGGCCACGCTCGTCACTGTACGGCTCGGGCCCGTGTCAGGTCATGAACCGACAAGATGATCCACGAGTCGCGGCAAACCACGTCGTGGCAGCGGGCAGGCCCTTACCCATGTGTGGCATTGAAGATCTCAGCCCCCGTCGTCGATAGAGGAAACGAGGCACGTGGAAGTCCGCCCGTCATGGCGGGGGCTGGCCGGCATCGGCACCGCCGTACTGATCTGCCTGCCCATGCAGCACACCAAGGACCCCCTCCCCCCTCCGTCACCCCCGCCCACTCCGGACGTGAGGGTGGAGGTCAAGGGAGAGATCTCCCTCCCGCCACTGCTGGCCGGCACGTTCATCGCCACGGTGAAGACCTGGAACACGACGGCGGCGGACGAGCGGATCGGCCACGAACGGGCGGCCGGCCTGCTGCTCGACGCCGGGGTGCGCCGGAAGTCGACCGGAGGCTGCACCGACCGCCGCCGCCCCTATTGCACGTCGCTGGAGGCGATCCGGTACGGCACGCTGATGCGCACCATCGACCTGCGGCGCGACAGCGGCTGCCCGGTGACGGTCACCGGCGGCACCGAGACCGGGCACGCCGACGGCCGCTACAGCCACGGCAACGGCTACAAGGTGGACCTCGCGCACAACCGGTGCCTCGACGCGTACATCACCGGCGTCTATCGCTACTGGCGCACGCGCGCCGACGGCGCGGCGCTTTACCGCGCCGCGCCGTCTGACGCTGGAGCCGATATATGGGCCGACGAGCCGACCCACTGGGACGTGCTGTTCCGGTGACGACCTACGCGAACTCGGTCGCGACCAGCGCGGCGATCTCCGCGGTGTTCAGCGCGGCGCCCTTGCGCAGGTTGTCGCCGCACAGGAACAGGTCGAGCGTGTTCGGGAAGTCGATCGCCTGGCGGATCCGCCCGACGTACGTCGGGTCGGTGCCCACCACGTCCGCCGGCGTGGGGAACACGCCGTTCGCGGGGTCGTCGAGCACCACGACGGTCGGCGCGGCGTCGAGGATCGCCCGGGCGCCGTCGACCGTGACCTCCCGCTCGAACGTCGCGTGGACGGCCAGCGAGTGGGTGGTCACCACCGGGACGCGCACGCAGGTCGCCGAGACCTTCAGGTCGGGAATGCCGAGGATCTTGCGCGACTCGTTGCGGACCTTCAGCTCCTCGGAGCTCCAGCCGCCGTCCTTGAGCGAGCCCGCGAACGGCACCACGTTGAGCGCCAGCGGGGCCGGGAACGGCGAGCCGGCCAGGTCGGGCACGGCCTTGCGCACGTCGCCCGCCACGGTGCCCATCGTCCGGTCGCCCGCGACGGCCTCCAGCTCGGCGTACAGCCGCTCCGGCCCGGCCACCCCGGCGCCGGACACCGCCTGGTAGGAGGCGACGACCAGCTCGCGCAGGCCATACTCGCGGTGCAGGGCGCCCATCGCGGCCATCATCGACAGCGTGGTGCAGTTGGGGTTCGAGATGATCCCCTTGGGCCGGTTGCGGGCCTGCTCGGGGTTGCACTCGGGCACCACCAGCGGCACGTCCGGGTCCATCCGGAAGGCGCCGGAGTTGTCCACGGCCACCGCGCCGCGCGAGGCGGCGATCGGCGCCCACTCGGCGGAGACCTCGTCGGGCACGTCGAACATCGCGATGTCGACGCCGTCGAACGCCTCCGGCGACAGCGCCTGGACGACGACGTCCTCGCCGCGCACGCTCAGCACCTTGCCCGCCGACCGCGGCGAGGCGATCAGCCGGATCTCGCCGTACGCGTCGGACAGGTCGGTGCGACCGGTCAGGATGTCGAGCATGACGGTGCCGACGGCACCGGTCGCGCCGACAACGGCAAGTGTGGGCTTGCGGCGGGAGGCCTCTGCCTGCTCGCTGCGCTCGCTCATCGTCCGGTACCTCCGTAGACAACGGCCTCGACCTGGTCGGCGTCGAGGTCGAACGCGCGGTGGGCGGCGGCGACCGCGGTGTCCACCTCGTTCTGTCCCACGACGACGGAGATGCGGATCTCCGAGGTCGAGATCATCTCGATGTTCACCCCGGCGTCGGCCAGCGCGCCGAAGAACTTGGCGGTGACACCCGGGTGCGAGCGCATGCCCGCACCGATCAGGGAGACCTTGCCGATCTGGTCGTCGTACAGCAGCGACTCGAAGGCGACCTGGTTCTGGATCTTCTTCAACGCCGTGAGGGCCGTCTGGCTGTCGTTGGCCGGGAGCGTGAAGGAGATGTCGGTGCGACCGGTCGCCGCGGCCGACACGTTCTGGACGATCATGTCGATGTTGATCTCGGCGTCCGCCAGCGTGCGGAAGATCGCGGCCGCCTCGCCGACCTTGTCGGGCACCCCGACCACAGTGATCTTGGCCTCGCTCCGGTCGTGCGCGACCCCGGAGATGATGGGCTGCTCCACTTCGGTTCCTTCGCTGTAGGGGTCGGAGACGACCCAGGTGCCTTCCCTCGTGCTGAACGAGCTTCTGACGTGGATGGGCAGGTCGAACCTGCGGGCGTACTCCACGCAGCGCAGATGCAGGATCTTCGCGCCGCAGGCGGCCATCTCCATGGCCTCCTCGTAGGAGATCCGCGGGATCTGCCGTGCCGTACGGACGATGCGGGGATCGGCGGTGTAGATGCCGTCCACGTCGGTGTAGATCTCGCAGACGTCCGCGCCGAGCGCCGCCGCGAGCGCGACGGCCGTGGTGTCCGACCCGCCCCGGCCCAGCGTCGTGATGTCCTTGCTGTCCTGGGAGACGCCCTGGAACCCGGCCACGATCGCGATCTGGCCGGAGGCCACGGCCTCCTGGATGCGGCCCGGCGTCACATCGATGATGCGCGCCTTGCCGTGCGTCGAGTCGGTGATCACGCCGGCCTGCGACCCGGTGAAGCTGCGCGCCTCGTGACCGAGGTTGGCGATCGCCATCGCGAGCAGCGCCATCGAGATCCGCTCACCCGAGGTCAGCAGCATGTCGAGCTCGCGGCCGGGCGGCAGCGGCGACACCTGCTGGGCGAGGTCGAGCAGCTCGTCGGTCGTGTCGCCCATCGCGGAGACCACCACCACGACGTCGTTGCCCGCTTTTTTCGTCGCGACGATCCGCTGGGCGACCCGCTTGATGCAGGACGCGTCGGCTACGGAGGAACCACCGTACTTTTGCACAACGAGCGCCACTGGAATCTCCAACGAATCAGGACGTGGAGCTCACAGTGTACTTGGACGTCCCAAACTGAGACCGGCACCGACCAGCATGTGGACGCCCCGCGGTCCGGTCAGACCGTGGTGCCCTCTTCCACCACGTCGAGCCGGGTGTGCGCGACCAGCGCCTGCAGCGCCCGCAGCGCCGCGCCCGCGTGGTTGCCCCAGGTGTTGAAGTAGGAGTACTGCCACCACCACAGCGCCTCAAGCGGACGGCCCGCCTGGTAGTGCCGCAGCCCGTGGATCAGGTCGGCCGCAACAGCCGCGAGGTCGTCCGACAGCCGGTAGGGCGTGACCACGGTGTCCTTGTAGGGGTCGAACACCTCGGCGTAGTCGTCCACCGGGGCGAGGCGGGCGGCGAGAGCCGTACGGAGGGGATCGATGTCGGGGTCCTCGCTCAGCGCGGGCTCGACGTTGCCCTGGAGGATCACGTCCTGGGCGGCCCCGAGCTGAGTGCCCGCGAGGCTGACCTGGGCCACTTCCACCAGGAGGAGCGGCAGCGTCGCGTCGCCGCCCTCACCGCCGGCCAGGCGGGTGAGGCCGTCGATGAAGTTCTGCGCGTGTCCGGCGACGCGTGCGGCCAGGTCGTTCCACTCGTCAGACATCCAGCAGCCTCCGTCCTTCGAAAGCGCGGCCCAGAGTGACCTCGTCGGCGTACTCGAGATCACCGCCCACAGGCAGACCGCTGGCCAGTCGGGTCACTTTCAATCCCAGGGGCTTGACGAGCCTGGCCAGGTAGGTGGCCGTCGCCTCGCCCTCGAGGTTCGGGTCGGTCGCGAGGATGAGCTCGGTCACCTGGCCGTCGGCCAGCCGGGTCATCAGCTCGCGGATCTTCAGGTCGTCCGGGCCGACGCCGTCGATCGGGCTGATCGCCCCGCCGAGCACGTGGTAACGACCACGGAACTCGCGGGTCCGCTCGATCGCCACCACGTCCTTCGACTCCTCGACCACGCAGATGACGTGCGGGTCACGCCGCGCGTCGCGGCAGATCCGGCACTGCTCCTCTTCGGCCACGTTTCCGCACACGCGGCAGAAGCGCACCTTCTCCTTCACTTCGAGCAGCGCGTGCGCGAGCCGCTTGACGTCGGCCGGATCGGCCGCGAGGAGGTGGAACGCGATCCGCTGCGCGCTCTTGGGACCGACGCCGGGCAGCAGCCCGAGCTCGTCGATCAGGTTCTGGACGACCCCTTCGTACATGCTCTAGAACCCCGGCAGCTGGCCGCCGAGGCCGCCCCCGAGTCCCTGCGCGAGCGGGCCGAGCTTCTCCTGCTGCAGTTCCCCCGCGGCGCGTACGGCGTCCCGCACGGCGGCGAGCACGAGGTCCGCGATCGTCTGCGCGGTCTCCTCCGGGTCGCTCGCGTCGATGGCCAGCGGGCTGATCTCGAGGTCGAGAAGCTCTCCGCTGCCGTTGACGGTGGCGACGACCAGGCCGCCTCCGGCACTGCCCTCGACCTCGGCGTCGCTGAGCTCCTGCTGCGCGGTGACGAGCTGCTGCTGCATCAGCTGAGCCTGCTCCAGCAACTGCTGGAGGTTGACATCCCCTGGGTTCACGATGGTTGCGCTCCTCAGCGTCCAGCGACGTGTTCGTCGCGACCGAGCCTACGGCGTCCGCCCCCGTTTCCGCACCGGCGTGCGTACGTGTTCCGCGCCGGGTCGCGGGCGGGCGGACACCGGTTACCCCACCAGTCTCCGTCCATGCGGCCGCCGTTCTTCAGGCAGGGACGGCGCTCAGGAGTGGTCGATCTCCTCGATGATGCGGCCGCCCAGCTCGCGCTGGATCAGGGCCATGCCCGACAGCTCGCTGACGTCCGCGTCGTCGTCGTTGAGCGGGTCCACGTCGTCGTCCGGACGGGAGGATCCGCTCTTGCCACGGCCGGGCACCGTCTCCGGCCAGGCCTGCCGGGGGCCGGTCTGGGCGGCGGCCCTGGCCGCCGAGCGCGCCGCGGCCAGCCCGGGGCTCGGCGCGGACCGCGGCGCCGGACCCGAGGCCGAGGACGGCGACGGCGCGTCGTAGTCGTCGGACGGCGCGTCGGGCCACGTCTCGTCGGTCGTGCCCGCGGGCGACGCCGCGGGTGCGGCGGCCTTCCGCTCCGGAGCCGGGGCGGCCTTGGGAGCGGCGGCCGGCGCGGGCGCGGGAGCCGCCGCGGCGGGCGGGGCGGTGGGTGCCGTTGGCGCGGGAGACGGCGCAGGGGACGGCGCAGGAGACGGGGCGGGCGGCTGCGGACCGGACGGCCCGCGCGTGGCGGGACCGGCCGGGCCGGGGCCCGAACCGCCGACGACGACGTCGACGCGCCAGGTGCCGCCGAGCACGTCGCCGAGCGCGGCGGCCACCACCTCGTCGCGCTTGCCCTTGAGGAAGCCCTGCACGTCGCCCGGCTTCTCGAAGCCGACGGTCACGACGTTGCCCTCGACGCCGAGCAGCCTGCCCTGCGCGTTGAGGATCATCCAGGCCACCCGCTGGCGGTTCTTGATCGCTTCGAGCACCTGGGGCCAGGCCTGCTGCACCGGCCCGCCGCCCGCGGCGGGGGCCTGGGCCTGCTGCGCCTGTGGAGGCGGCGTCGCCGCCCCGGCGCCGGGCCGTACGGGGGTCGGCCAGTCGTCGGCCGCCGGAGCCGGTGCCGAGGTAGGAGCCGGGGCCGGTGTAGGAGCCGGTGCGGCGGGCGCGGGCGGTGGAGCAACGGGAGCCTGCGGAGCCGTGGACGCCGGTGGCACTGTGGACACCGGTGGCACTGTGGACGCCGGAGGCACTGCGGGCATCGGCGGCGCGATGGTGTGGGTCCCGGCCGCGACCCCGCGTTCCAGCCGTTCGAGCCGGGTCAGCAGCGCCGCCTCGCCCTGGTCGGCGCCGGGCAGCAGCACGCGGGCGCACATCAGCTCCAGCAGCAGCCGGGGGGAGGTAGCGCCGCGCATCTCGGTCAGCCCGGCGTTGAACACCTCGGCCGCCCGGGTCAGCTCGGCGGGGCCCATCGACGCCGCCTGCGCCTGCAGGCGCTCCAGCTCGTCGGCCGGCCGGTCGAGCAGGCCGCTGCCCGCCGCCTCGGGGACGTTGGAGAGGATCACCAGGTCACGGAAGCGTTCGAGCAGGTCCGTGGCGAAGCGGCGCGGGTCGTGACCGCCCTCGATCACCCGGTGCACGGCCTGGAACACGGCCGCGCCGTCCCGCTTGGCGAACGCGTCGACCACCTCGTCCAGCAGGTCGCCGTCGGTGTAGCCGAGCAGGGACACCGCCCGCTGATAGGTGATGCCGGACTCGTCGGCGCCCGCGAGAAGCTGGTCGAGGATCGACAGGGTGTCCCGGGCCGATCCCGCGCCCGCCCGTACGACCAGCGGTAACGCGGCCGGCTCGTACGGCACCGATTCGGAGTCGAGGATCTCCTCCATGAGGCGGCGCAGGGTCGCGGGCGGCATCAGCCGGAAGGGGTAGTGGTGGGTGCGGGACTTGATCGTCCCGATGACCTTCTCCGGCTCGGTGGTCGCGAAGACGAACTTGAGGTGCGGCGGCGGCTCCTCCACCAGCTTCAGCAGCGCGTTGAAGCCCTCACGGGTGACCATGTGGGCCTCGTCGATGATGTAGATCTTGTAGCGCGCCGAGACGGGAGCGAAGAAGGCCCGCTCACGCAGGTCGCGGGCGTCGTCCACACCGCCGTGCGACGCCGCGTCGATCTCGATGACGTCGAGGTGGCCGGGCCCGGTGGGGGCCAGCGCGACGCACGACTCGCACTCCCCGCAGGGGTCGGGCGTGGGGCCCTTCTCGCAGTTCAGCGACCGGGCGAGGATGCGGGCGCTGGAGGTCTTGCCGCAGCCGCGCGGGCCGCTGAAGAGATAGGCGTGGTGAATCCGGCCGCTGCGCAACGCCTGGCGCAACGGGTCGGTGACGTGCTCCTGCCCCTTGACCTCGGCGAATGTCCCTGGCCTGTACTTGCGGTACAGCGCAAGACTCATGCCGCCTCCTCGAAGGGTCGACCCGGCCGGAGTACCCCGCTAACGGAGAGACCCCTCGCACACCCGCCAGAGCCCGCTTATCCTTGCTGCCTTCCGGCCCTGGGGAGGTTCACAGGATGACGCCGCGCGAGGGGTCCGTTGCACAGTCTAGCCACTCGGCGGCCGTGCGCGGGCCGTCGAGACAACAGTCGAAACCACGCCGGAAAGTGGGCTAAGCTGTCCGACGGAGGATTCGCCTAGTTGGCCTAGGGCGCACGCTTGGAAAGCGTGTTGGGGGCAACCCCTCAGGAGTTCGAATCTCCTATCCTCCGCGCAGTTGGTTGAGCAGCAAAACGCGAAAGGCCCGGTCGATCCAGCCGGGCCTTTCGCGCGTCCGGGGTCTCAGTTCTGGTCTCAGTTGACCTCTGGAGAGGCTTCCCCGGGGCCGTCTGTGGACTCCCAGAGCAGCCCGTCAACCTGCTTCGCCACGGTGTGCCGAATGGTGTCGGTGACGTGCTGGTAGCGGCGGGCCATGCCCGTGCTGGACCACCCCATGATGGCCATCACGGTCCGCTCGGGAACTCCGAGGATCAGGAGCACCGTGGCAGCGGTGTGCCGGGCGTCGTGCAACCGGGCGTCTCTGAGCCCTGCCGCTGCGAGTAGATCCTTCCATTGGTGATAGTCCGTGTTCGGGTTGAGCGGCCCGCCCGTCGCGGTGGCGAAGACCCATCCCCCGTTCTCCCAG
>NZ_JAATEK010000060.1:0-31155 GCF_012034195.1 Microbispora sp. CL1-1 | reverse complement strand
TGAGGCGCCGGCGCCGTCGTCCCCGGACGACCCGCACGCGGTCAGACCGCCCGCGACGGCGAGGACCACCAGGCCCAGACCGGCGGCGCGCCGGCCCTTGTCGAGGCTCTTCATATCGTTCTTCCTTTCGACGGCCGGCTTCCGGCCGCTGTCATCGAAAGCTCGGGTGGGGCTCAGGTGAGCTGGATGTAGTCCAGCTCGGCGTATCCGGTCCCGCCGTTGAAGTAGGGGGACCCCTTGGCCAGGCGGATCACGTTGTAGCCCGCCCGCAGGTTCACCGTGGTGCTCACCGTCGCGCCGAACTGGCTCCAGCCGGCCGTGGGCGGATAGCTGACCGTCGTCCAGGCGCCGCCGTTGTACGCCAGCCCCTGTGTCGCGGTCGCCCCGGTGCCGTTGGCGTAGCCGATGGTCATCGTGTACGCCCGGGCCGTGGGCACGTTCACCACGAAGTCGACGTAGCTGTCCGTGGTGTGGTCACCGTTGTTGTTGTCGATGCGCCCGACGTAGCCGCCCTCGGACGCGCTGGAGCTCGTCAGCCTCTGGGCGCGGAAGACCGAGGCGTTCTCCGCCTCGTAACGCTGCTGGTAGGACGGCACGCCGCTGACCGGCTGGACCACCAGGTTGTAGGCGCTGGTCGCCGACATGTTCGGCACCGAGACGCTGATCTCCCCGTTGCTCACGGTGTAGGCGCTGGTCGAGATGGTCGTGGGCGCGGTCACGGCGGTGAACCGGCCGCTCGCGGGGGTCGACTGCAGGGTCACCCGCACCGAGGAGCCCAGCGGGCCGATGCCGGTGACGCGTACCGTGTTGGTGCCCGACTCGTTGCCGAAGACCACGTTGACGATCTTGCGGGTGGAGTCGTAGGAGGCGAAGCCGTCCAGCCCGGTCTGGGTTGCCGGAGTGGTGGCGACCATGCGGCCGGCCATGTCGCCGTACCACTTGTACAGCCACCATGTGCCGGTGGGCTGGCTGTTGTTGACGACGAGCCCGTTCATGGTGCCGTATTCGTACCAGAACGCCCGGTGTGCCATCTCGACGCCGGCACGCTCGAACTTGGCGACGTAGCTGGCGACCCTGCCGGGCACGTCCACCTCGCTCGTCGCGGCGTACTCGTTGATCGCGATGCGGCGGGGGCTGATGCCGAGCGAGCTCTCCAGTGCGCGGTAGTCGGCGATGTGCGCGGCGATGGCGGTGGGGTCGCCCAGCTCGTGCCAGCAGATGACGTCGGGAAGTGTGCCCGCGGCCTTGGCGCTGCTCAGGAACGACGACAACCAGGAGCGGTTGTAGTAGGAGGTGCTCGGGCCGACGATCGGCGTCGTGGTGTCGAGCGCCCGCACCGCCCGGTAGGTGCGCGTCCAGCCGTCGTTGAACGACCCGGCCGCGGAGGTGTTCCAGGTCCAGTCGGGCTCGTTCCACAGCTCCCAGCCGATGACGTTGGTCACCGTGGTCGCGTTGCGGCGGGCCCCGACCATCGTGTTCACCTTGGCCAGCCAGTCGTTCCAGCTCACCCACCGATAGGGGAAGTCGGGGTAGATGTCCGGCATCCGGATGAACTCCCCCGCCCCGACGCGGGTGGCCTGCGGGGCCACGAGCAGCGAGTCGCCGCCGGGCGGCTGGCCGTTGGGCTTCTGCCCCACGCCCGGCGCGGGCTGCGTCAGCGAGTCGACCTTCAGCGGCAGCAGCGCGGAGTCGGCCGGCCTGCTGCTTTCCGCCAGGCCGTACAGGCCGCCGGACGCGACGTGGGTGACGGGCCGGAAGGGCTGGGCCACGTTCACCGTCAGGGTGGCGCCCGCCGCCTCGGCGGGCGCCGGCGGGACGAGCGCCCCGATAAGTGACGCCGTCAGTGACACGGACAGCGATGCGGCCAGCGCGGGCAGCGGGGTCGTGCGTCGGGGTCTGCGCATTACCTACCTCGCTCTTTCTGGGGCTCAGGTGGGGGGTGGAGAGGAGGTGAAGCCGGGGACCGCCCGCCCCGATTCCGGCGGCGCGCGCCGCGGGCGGTTCCCGTGTCGCCGCGGGCCGCATGGCGTGCGGCCCGCGAGGTCACGACGTGGCGACCGGGATCCAGACCCGCATCGGGCCCTCGCTCCGGTTGCCCCACAGGAAGTACGGCACCGCCGTGAGCGTGAGCGGCGTGCCCGGCCGCTCGCGCCTCCGCCCGGTGACGTACAGCGAGTCGCCCGCGTGGGCGACCTGCCCGCCGAGGTTGATCACGACCGGGATGTCCGGCAGGTCCTGCCGGTGAATCGCCGTGATCGGCGCGGCGGGGTCCAGCCGCACGTCTTCGAGGACCGTGCCCGGCGGCAGGTCGGCCTGCTCCAGGCAGTACACGAGCGGGCCTCGTGCCAGGGCGACGCAGCCCCGCACCGCGTCCACGCGCGGATGCGCGGTCACGTGCCGTACGGGCATGTCGAGGTCGAGGACGACCGTCGTGCCGGGTGCCCAGACCCGGGTGAGCCGGATGTAGCCGTCCCGCGCGGGGGCCATCACCGGGCCGCCGTCGATCCTGACCGTGTACGCGTCGCACCAGGCCGGCACGCGCAGCGAGAGCGTCCAGGGGACGGCGGTCTCGCCGCTCACGGTCAGCTCGATCCGGCCCTCCCAGGGATATTCGGTGCGTACGTCCACGCTGACGGCGGCGCCCGCGACCACGGCGTCCACGCTGCCCGAGGCGTACAGGTGGATCTGCAGGCCGTCGTCGTGGGCGGTGGCCAGATAGCCGTGCAGTGAGGCCATCAGCCGGGCGATGTTGGGCGGGCAGCAGGCGCACGAATACCAGGGCAGCCGGCGCGCCGCCGCCTCCTCGCCCGAGCTCGTGTGTCCCGTGCGCAGTTGGAGGGGGTTGGAGTAGAAGAAGTGCCTGCCGTCGGACGACACGGCGGGGGCGACCGCGTTGTAGAGCGCCCGCTCCATCTCGTCGGCGTAGCGGGCCCGGCCGGTGGCCAGCAGCAGCCGCCAGTTCAGGTGGACGCTCGCGATCGCCGCGCAGGTCTCGGCGTAGGCCCGGTCGGCCGGCAGCTCGTACGGGTCGCCGTACGCCTCATCGCGATGGCGCGAGCCGTGCGCGCCGGTGACGTAGGTGCGCCGGTGGACGGCGTCCTCCCACAGCCGCTCGGCCGCGTCCAGCAGCATGTGGTCGCCCGTCTCCACGCCCACGTCGACCATCCCGGCCAGCAGGTAGAGCTGGCGTACGGCGTGGCCGGTGACCTCGCGGGCCTCCCGTACGGGCACGTGGTCCTGGTAGTAGGCGGGCCCGAACCGCCCGTGCCCGAGCAGCCCGCGTCCGCGCAGGTCGAGGAACCGGCGCGCGAGGTCGAGATAGGGCCGGTGACCGGTCAGCCGATAGAGCTCGGCGAGCGCCGTCTCGACCTCCGGATGCCCGCAGACCTCCTCTACGCCGTCCGGGCCGAACCGCTCGACCAGCAGGTCGGCGAACCGCCGGGCCACGGTCACCAGCTCGGGGCTCACGCCGGTGCGGGCCGCGGCCACCGCCGCCTGGAAGAGATGGCCGGCGCAGTAGAGCTCGTGGCTCCAGTCGGGCTTGCGCCACCGCTCGTCCGGCGCGACGACGGTGAAGTAGGAGTTGAGGTAGCCGTCCGCCTGCTGGGCGCGGGCGAGCAACGCGACCGTGTCCTCCACGAACGACCGCAGCGCCTCGTCGCCAGGCGAGGTGCCCAGCTCCCAGGCCGCGGCCTCCAGCGTCTTGTGGACGTCTGAGTCGGCGAACCACATGCCGGCGAACGCCGTGTCCTGCTCGCCCGCGGCGGCGCGGAGGTTGCCGATGTTCCCGGCGCGGTGCAGGTTGTCCACGCAGTGCGGCAGCGTGTCCTCGGCGTTGCGCCGCTGCCACTGCCCCAGCAGACCTCCCGGATCGAGACGGGCCTGGTCCGGGCCCAGCGGCCACAGCGCGGCGACCGCCCCGGGCCCCGGGGACACCGGCCCCGCAGGATCACGGAGGCCGGCCGGGGAGGTCACCGGGGAGGTCTCTGAGAACTTCTGCTCAGTCATGCCTGATCTTTCGTGGAGCCATGTGGTCGTGCAGACGCGGACGGCCGGCCGAGGCGAGCCACCCTGCTGCCTGGCGAAGCGAGAAGCCGTGCGGCGAGTCGCTTGCGCGATAGGAAACTAGGAAAAGGATTGCCGTCACGGTATCCAACCGGCTTCCAGACCGTCAATAGCCTGTTTCCGCGGTGTTACAGGGGCTTCGTCGTCGCACGTACGGCCTATAGAGTGGGGATCAGGCAACCCTCAGGGAAAGTGGAGGAAACGTGGGAAAGCTGGAGCGTCATGCCACGATCGCCGACGTCGCGGCGCTGGCCGGGGTGTCGGTGGGCACGGCCTCCAAGGCGCTCAACGGACGCGGATCGCTGCGGGAGGAGACCCGCATGCGCGTCCGGGAGGCGGCCCGGCAGCTCAACTTCGAGGCCAACGCGGGCGCCCGCAGCCTGCACTCGGGCCGCACCTACACGGTCGGCATGATCACCACCGACACGATCGGGCGGTTCAGCATCCCCGTGCTGATGGGCGCGGAGGACGCGCTGGGCGCCGGGGAGATGTCGGTCTTCCTCTGCGACGGGCGCGACGATCCCATCCGTGAGCAGTACTACGTCAAGACCCTCCTCAGCCGACGGGTCGACGGCATGATCGTCACCGGCCGGCGCACCGAGGCGCGGGCGCCCATCGGCGCCAACCTGCCCGTGCCCGTGGTCTACGCCTTCATCAGCTCCGCCGACCCCGGCGACTGCTCGGTGGTCCCCGACGAGGCGGGCGGCGCCCGTAAGGCGGTCGAGCACCTCCTGGCCGTCGGGCGCACCCGGATCGCCCACGTCACCGGGCCCGAGCACCACAACTCCGCCCGGGTGCGCGCGGCGGCCGCCGCCGAGCGCCTGGCCGAGGACGGGCTGTCCCTGGTCGCGCCGCCACTGTTCGGCGGATGGAGCGAGGTGTGGGGCCGTCAGGCCGTCGGCATCCTCCTCGCCGGCCGGTCCGAGTTCGACGCCGTCTTCTGCGGCAGCGACCAGATCGCCCGGGGCGTCTGCGACGCGCTGCGGGCCGCAGGACGCCGGGTGCCCCAGGACGTCGCCCTCATCGGCTTCGACAACTGGGACGTCATGACCGAAGCCTGCCAGCCACCGCTGACCAGCATCGATCTCGACCTCGAAGGGCTCGGCCGGTCGGCGGCGGAGATGCTCCTGGCCGCCATCAACGGCTCCCCCTCCCCCGGCCGGCACGCCCACCCCTGCCGGCTCGTGGTGCGGGAGTCCACCACCATGCCGCTCCCGTGACCCGTCCGGCCGCTCCGCCGTACGACGAGGTCAGCGGTGGAGCGCGTCCGGGGCGTCCTGCTCGACGAGGAAGCCTCCGGACTGGTGGTGCCAGAGCCGGGCGTAGGGGCCGTCGGCCTGGAGCAGCTCATGGTGGCTGCCCTGCTCCACGATCCGTCCCCGGTTGAGCACGACGAGCCGGTCCATGCGGACGACGGTGCTCAGGCGGTGCGCGACCACGAGCGCCGTACGGTCCTCCATCAACCGCCACAGGGCTTCCTGCACGAGGATCTCGCTCTCGGAGTCGAGCGCACTGGTCGCCTCGTCGAGCAGCAGGATCGGGGCGTCGCGCAGGATGGCGCGGGCGAGCGCGATGCGTTGCCGCTGGCCGCCGGAGAGCTTGACGCCGCGCTCGCCGACCAGGGTGTCGAACCCGTCCGGCAGCGACTCGACGAACTCCGTGACGTGTGCCGCCTCGGCGGCCTGGAGGATCTCGGCCTCGGTGGCGCCCGGCCGGGCGAACGCGATGTTGTCGCGCACGGACCGGTGGAACATGGCGGGCTCCTGCGGCACGTACGCGATCAGGCTGCGCAGATCGGCCTGACGCAGCCGGGTGATGTCCTGGCCGCCGATCAGGATCCTGCCTCCGTCGATGTCCATGAGCCGCAGCAACAGCCGCGTCAGCGTGCTCTTGCCGCCGCCCGACTGGCCCACCAGCCCGATCCTTGCGCCGCTGGGGATGTCGAGGTCCAGGCCGTCGAACAGGTGCGCGCCGCCGCCGTACGCGAACCTCACCCGCTCGAAGCGGACGCTCGCGTCGGCGGGGCGCAGCGGCTGCGGATCGGCCGGATCCACCACGGTCGGCGGCACGAGAAGCAGCTCGGTGAACTGTGCCGCCTCGGTGAGCACGCTCTCGACACGCCGGTAGATCTGGTTGAACTCGAACATGATGCCGATCGTGTTCGTGTAGTAGGTGAACGTCACCACGATGGCCTCCACGCCGAGGCCGCCGCGCAGCGCCACGGCGAGGAGCAGGCCCACGGTGCTGGTGAGCACCGACAGCGGGGCGACGACGGTGTCCACCCGGAGGTTGCCGTAGTCCCAGGACCGCAGGGACAGCTTGCGCTGCTCGGCGATCCTCGTCCGATATTCGGCGGCTTCACGCTCCTCCGCGGCGAACGCGCGGACCGTGTCCATGTTGGCCAGCACGTCGGCGACGTGTCCCGACACCCGCACCTTGGCGGCCTCGCGCTTCTCGACCAGCGCCTGACGACGGCGGATGAGCGGGACGACGAGGAACCCGGTGACGATGACGAGGCCCACCAGAACGATGACCAGCAGCGGGTGATATCGCCACAGCACCACCGAGGCGAAAACCAGGGGCACCAGCTTGGCGACGACCGAGAAGGTGAGCGTGTCGACGAACTCCTCGTACCTGGAGGAGAACCCGATGACCCGCTTGGTCAGCGAGCCGGCGAAGTTGTCGTGGAAGAACGCGGCGTCCTTGGCCAGCAGCTCGTCCATGCCCACCACGCCGAGCCGCTCGATGCCCCGGGCGTCGGTGCGGTTGAGGAAGTGCAGCCCGACCCGCCACAGTGCCTCGCCCGCCAGCAGCATCGCGCCGAAGCCCAGCACGTACGGCAGCAGCGCGCCGACGGTGCCGTCCCCGCCGCCGGCCAGATGCCCCACGAGCCCGGCCACCGCCAGCGGCGCCAGGTAGAACAGGCAGATGTTCCCGATGGCCGGCAACGTCAGTGCGGGTGCCGCGACCCGCCATTGGCGCCGCAGCTCGCCGAAGTAGTAGTGCAGCACCAGCAGAACCGCCGATTTGCGCGTAGATGGGCCGCTATCTCCGTCCTCGATCGACCCCAGCGCCGTCATGAGCCCTCCCCCGAACGCCGAACCCGCCGTGGTCATGGTCTCTCAGCGTGTGACGGGAGAGCGAACGATTTTCTGCGCCCCGGGCGTCGTCCGCGCGCCCGAGCGGGCGTCGTTCCCGCGTGTATGCGGGCGTCGTTCCCGCGTGTATGCGAGCGCTGTTTCCGCGTCCTGGCGGGCGTCGTTCCTGCGCACGTACGGGGAACGGAAGCGATAGGGCCGGGCGGCATCGTCCCACGTCACACGGCAGGCCCACGCCGCCCGTGTCCGTCCCGACGGCACCAGGAAGAGAGGACGCGCCGATGGCCAAGGAGATCTTCGTGGCGTTCGGGATCGACGTCGACGCGGTCGGCGGCCGGCTCGGCTCCTACGGCGGTGCGGACTCCCCGTGCGACATCTCGCGTGGCCTGTTCGCGGGCGAGGTGGGCGTGCCGCGGCTCAACGCCCTGCCGGCGAAGTACGGCCTGCCGGCGACCTGGTTCTGGCCCGGCCACTCCGTCGAGACCTTTCCGAGCAGTTCGAGCAGGTCGTGGCGGCCGGACACGAGATCGGCGTACACGGCTACAGCCACGAGAACCCGATCGCGATGAGCCGCGAGCAGGAGTCGGCCGTGCTCGACCACTGCATCGACCTCATCGAGACGCGCACCGGCCGGCGCCCCACCCGGTACGTCGCGCCGTGGTGGGAGTTCTCCCCGGTCACCAACGAGCTGCTGCTCGACCGCGGCATCAAGTGCGACCACTCGCTGATGCACCGCGACTTCGAGCCCTACTACGTACGCGTCGGCGACACCTGGTCGAAGATCGACTATGACGGGGACGCCCGCGAGTGGATGAAGCCGCTCGTACGCGGGGAGGAGACCGATCTCGTCGAGATCCCCGGCAACTGGTATCTCGACGACCTGCCGCCCACATGATGTTCGTCAAGACCAGCCCGAACAGCCACGGCTTCGTCAACCCGCGGCACGTCGAGGAGGTGTGGCTCGACCAGTTCGAATGGGTCCACCGCGAGTCGGACTACGCCGTCTTCACCATGACGATCCACCCGGACGTCTCGGGCCGCCCGCAGGTCCTGCTCATGCTGGAGCGCCTCATCGAGCACATCGGCAAGCACCAGGGCGTCCGGTGGTCCACGTTCGACGCCATCGCGGACGACTTCACGGCCCGCCACCCCCGATCATGACCCGTACGCCGCCGAGCCCCGCAGCCGCGCGGCCCTGCACTGTGCGTCGTCCGCTGCCTGCTCTCGCCTCACGCCCGCAGCCGCTGGGCCTGTCCGCGCGCCGCCCGGGCCTGCCCTGCGCATCGCCCACCCCCGCGCCTTCGGCCTTACTCGTGTAGTCGTCGGGCTCGTCCGAGGCGGTGGTAGGTGAAGGCCCAGCGGTCTTCGCCTACTTGGCGGCGGGTGTAGCGGTCGGGGTGCTGGTAGCGGTCGCGGTTGTGGAACTGGCAGGCCGGGCCCAGCAGCTTCAGGTCCGTGAGGCCGCCGGTGCTCCAGTTGTCGGCGTGGTCGATCTGGCACATGGTCGCCGGGAGGGGGCAGCCGTCGATCCAGCAGGTGGCGTACCGGGCGAAGATGGCCCGGCGCTGGGCAGGGGTGGCCAGGCGGACCTTGCGGCCCATGTCGAGGACCTGCCCGTCGGCGTTCATGACGATCCGGACCAACGTGCTGGTGCGGGCGAGCCGGTGCACGCTGGAGACGGGCAGCACCTGCCCGGTCGCCAGCAACAACCCCGGCGCTGTCCCCGGTGCCATCCCCAACGACGCCCCCAGCAACGTGCCTGCCGACGCTCCCAACGCCGACCCCAAGAACGCCCCGGGCATCGCGCCCGCCGACGCACCCGGAGCTGCTCCGGGTGACGCACCTTGCGCCGCTCCCCGTGCCGCTCCTTGTGACGCCTCTTGCGCCGTCCCCGGCGTCGCTCGCCCGGCTCCCGCTGCTGTTCCCGGAGTTCCCGCTGCCTGCGTCGCGCACGAGCACCGCGCGTCGCCACTGCACCGCCACGCGCCTTGGCTGCCGCACCGGCACGTGCTCTGGCCATGCCGGCAGTCCCCCGCAGTCCGAGGCCCAGCGTGGGTGTGATGAGCGGAGACATCCTCGGGAGGAGGATCCGGCCGCGCCGAACTCGAAGCCGTCGCACCCGAAGGCACTGTGTCCGAAGAGGCTGTGTCCGAAGGGACAGCGTGCGAAGGGGCTGTGTCCGAAGGGGCAGCGTGCGAAGGGGCAGCGTGCGAAGGGGCAGCGTGCGAAGGGGCTGTGTGCGAATGCCCGCCATCGTGAGCAGGCCATGCTGACGCACCCCGCCGGGCGTGGGTTGCTCCGGACCGGGCCGCGCCGCGAACGCAGCCATCGCCCTCTGCAGGCGCGGTCGTGTCGCACTCGGCAGAGCGGTTGCTCGCGGTGTCGTCGTCCTCGGCGGAGTCGGCGTTCGCGGTGTGGTCGCCCTCGATGCAGGCGGTGTTCGCGGTGCTGCGCGGCTCGCACTCCCCGGGCCGCCGCTCACCGGCCCCGCACTCACCGGCTCCCCAGCCACGAGGCTCCTCATCGCGAAGTCCGGTCGCGACGTCGCCGGAGCCAGCGGCAGGGTCGGTGGCGGGGACAGCCTCAGCAGTGTCGAGCTCGTCCGGGGTCTCGGGGCCGTCGGTGCCGCCCGCAGCACCCGGATCGCCCATCACGTCGGAGACGGCGTCGTCGGCCTGGCTGGGGTCGTCGGCGCTTCCGGTGGCGTCGGGGGCGTAGGCGTTGGTGTCGTCGGCGCTTTCGGCACCGGCATCTGTCCCGGCCTCGCCAGGAGCACGGTCGCCCGTGTCGTCCCGGCCTTCCTCGAAGCCCCCGGCATCCCGCGCGTTTTCGACGTGGTCGGCGGGGTCGTCGGCGCTCTCCGCACCGGCATCTGCCCCGGCCTCGCCAGGAGCAGAGTCGCCCGTGTCGTCCCGGCCTTCCTCGAAGCCCCCGGCATCCCGCGCGTCTTCGACATGGTCGGTGGTGTCGTCGGCTTGGCTCGGCTCGTCAGTGCTTCCGGCAGGGTCGGGGACGTAGTCGCTGGGGGCGCTGTCGCCGAGGTCTGCGAAGTGGTCGCTGACCTCGTCGTCGGCGGCAGGGTCGGCGGTGTCTTGGGTGGCCGGGTCGGTCTCTTCGGTGGCCGGGGCAGCGGGGTCTTCGGTGGCCGGGTCGGCGGGGTATGGGTTGTCGGCGGTGGGGTCGGTGGTTTCGGGGTCGGTGGGGAGGGATTCGGCGCTGACCACGACGAGGAGCTCGGCGGCGATCTTCTGCTCCAGCAGGGCGATCAAGGCGTCCGCCTGGCGCACCGTCAGCGGGCGGTCATCCCCCTGTGCCCTCAGCTTGGCGTACGCCTGCAACAACGCCATCAACCGGGCGCCGGCCTCACGCGGCAGGTAGAACTCCCCTTCCACGCCGCCGCCCTTGCCCGGGCGGACCCGCAGGAACCGCCGCCCGTAATCGGCCCGCTCATCCCGCTCTTCCCCATCGGGGTCCAGCACCGCCCGCAGATGGCGGCCGGCCTTGGCGACCTCCGCC
The DNA here is from genome assembly GCF_012034195.1 of Microbispora sp. CL1-1. Classification (NCBI taxonomy): domain Bacteria; kingdom Bacillati; phylum Actinomycetota; class Actinomycetes; order Streptosporangiales; family Streptosporangiaceae; genus Microbispora; species Microbispora sp. CL1-1. Next base: position 20,476 of record NZ_JAATEK010000060.1, on the reverse strand, counting down.
GCCCCCGCTTTGCCGGCCAGGTCCACCAGGATCGGCTCCGCCAGGCCGGCCTGCTCATCCGATAGCCCGACGACGGCGGCGCAGATGGCTTCCACCACCCCGGCCGCCAGCTCCCCTGTGGCGAACTTCTCCCGCACGACGGGGAGGCGGGGCAGTTCCGCGCCGAGGGTGAGCAGGCGACCAGCTCCGCCCACGGTCATCCCGGCGGCGGTGCGTAGCCAGCAGCGGGTGGAGGCATGGCCGTGCTGCTTGGCCTGACCTGCTCGGTGGACCCGGCCGACGCGGTCGGCCAGGGCGCTGGTGATCCGGTCGCGGGCGAACAGCAGCTCTTCCGCCTCGGCCAGGCACATGTCCACGTCATCGGGAAGCGGCGTCAGCGCCAGCTCTTGGGCCACCTCACGAACCGACCCCACCACCACCCACGACGACCGCACACCACCCCGACCACGACCACGACCGCCCACACCGTCGGAAGCACCCGCACCCGCACCTGGGCCGGCCGCGCCAGCAGCGTCCGGGCCAGCAGCGTCCGGGCCAGCAGCGTCCGGGCCAGCAGCGTCCGGGCCAGTGGTACCTGCGCCGTCGGCAGCACCACGCGCGGCACCAAAGCCAGCGCCAGCAGCGCCAGCAGCGTCCGGGCCAGTGGTATCTGCACCGTCGGCAGCTCCACGCGCGGCATTCGCGCCAGCGCCGTTCGTGCCACCGACATTCTCACCGGCGGATGCCGCACCGTCGGCGGCCCCGCACGCGGCACCAGAGCCAGCGCCGTTCGCGCCATCGGCAGCCGCACCAGCACAAGCCCCACGGGCGGCACCCGCGTCAGATCCCGCGCTGTCGGCGGTCCAACATGCGGCGTTCGCGTCAGCGCCGTCCGTGCCAGCACCGCTCATGCCAGCGGCATTCGTACCGGTGGCCGCCCCACTCGTGGCATCCGCGCCGTCGTTGGTTGTGCTATCGGGATCGGTGCCTGGAACGTCCGCGCCTGGGGCGTCCGTGCTTGCGGCAACGGGTGCGTCGCCGCGCTGCCGGAGCCCGAAGTTGATGATCGGGAAGGGCTCCCGGGCGGATGAACCATCAGAGGACCACAGCGGCGAGTTGGCGATCAGACGGTCCCACCAGCCGTCGTCGGGGCCATTCGAATGACGAAGGCGCTCAGGATCGATGTCGAACAGATCCATCACACCTCCATCAAGCGATTCGAAAACTTGTATTAATTCTCTCCTGCCTCCGGAGCTTGTGCAAGATCAACTAAGAATCTCTTGGGATCACAGATTGAGGGAATCGCCCAGGTCACGGGATAGTTCGCCGCCGTGCAAGCCCTGCCAGGAGCCGTTGCCGGTCACGCCATGGCAGGAACTGTGGCTCGACAAACCCTGCCAGGGGCAGACAAGGCGTCGCCCAGAGGGCGCGGAGGCACTACCCGGCAAGCGCCGAAAACCCGGGAAACGACGAGACTCGGGGCATGACCGGCATTCCTGGCCACCTCAGCGCAGGGCGTCCCGTTCCTCGGGTTGAGGACGAGACGGAGCGGCGCGTCGTGATGATGTGCGGCATCGCCGGTTCGGGCAAGACGACGTACGCGCAGGAGCTGGAGCGACGCGGCTATGTCCGGCTGTCCATCGACGAGGCCGTCTGGGCACGGCTCGGGCGCGACGGCGGCGAGCTCGACCCGGAGGAGTACGCGGACCATCAGGCCCGTGCCGAGGATGACTTGTGGCAGGAGCTTGTGCGCCTGATGCGGGCAGGCCGGAGCGTGGTCCTCGACTACAGCTTCTGGAGGCGCGCGACGCGCGACCGGTACAAGGCACTGATCGAGAGTCACGGATATCGGTGGGAGCTCCTCTACCTGAAGGCTCGCCCGGAGACCCTGCGCCGGCGGCTCGCGGCGCGCAACGCCCTGAGCGGCCCGAACAGTGTCACGGTGTCCGACGAGCTTCTCCGGTCATACGTGGCGGGCTTCGAGGAGCCCGTGGGCGAAGGAGAGCGGGTCATCCCGCAGGAATGAGCCGCCGGTCGCACAGGATGTCGGCGGAGCCATGGAGCCGACGTTCCGGGGGCCGACTCGGGAATGAGCCGCCGGTCGCGCGGAGGATCTCGGCGGAGCCATGGAGCCGACGTTCCGGGGGCCGACTCGGGAATGGGCCCCCGGTCGCGCGGAGGATCTCGGCGGAGCCATGGAACCGGCATTCCAGGCCGACTCGGCCGCAGCGACGCCGAGGACGCCCACGTACGGCAGGGCGAGCGCTCGCGCCAGGGGACGGAGCTGTGCGACCTGCTGATGGTGCGGTGGGCCGATCAGTGGTGATCAGCGGCCCGATCGGCGGGCGGTCAGTGGGTGATCAGGGCAGTTCGGCGAGGTGGGCGCCGTTGGCCGCGGCGATCACCCGGGTCAGCGCCTGGTGCAGGCTCTGCAGCTCGGTCAGCTCCATCCCCAGCCGCTCGACGATCGCCACCGGGACCTTCTCGGCCTGCCGGCGCAGCGCGCGTCCCTCGTCGGTCAGCACGATCGCCAGGGAACGCTCGTCGTCACTGGCACGGCGGCGCTCGACGTAGCCTGCCGCCTCAAGGCGCTTGAGCAGCGGCGACAGCGTGGCCGGCTCCAGGGCCAGCATCCGGCTGAGGTCCTTCACCGACAACGGCGCGTGCTGCCAGAGGGCCAGCATCACCAGATATTGCGGGTGGGTCAGGCCCATCGGTTCGAGCAGGGGCCGATAGAGACCGATGACCGACCGCGAGGCGACCGCCAGGGCGAAGCAGACCTGGTTCTCCAGGGCCAACGGGTCGACGATGTCGCCAATGTCACTCATGTGCACCTCCATGGCCATGCTAGGCGATTAGTACACTAACTGTTAGTGCACTAAGCAGCGCCGAGAACACAGGAAGTGTCATGGCCCGTAGGAAGAGTCTGGAAGAGCGCATCGCCGACCGCGTCGCCAAGCGGCCGCCCATGAAGGACAGCAAGCACTTCGAGCACGGCCCCGCCAAGTGGATATTCGCCAGCGTCCTGGTGCTCGCGGTGCTCATCCATTTCGTCATCGTCGGCGTCGTCATGCTCCTCGGACACTGATCCTCGGACACTGATCCTCGGACACTGATCCTCGGACACTGATCCTCGGACACTGATCCTCGGGTAGTGATCTTCGGGCGCTGATGACACTGGCGGAGACCGAGCCCCGGCCCGTACACACAGGAGGGCCCGCGGCGTGGTCGCAGCGGGCCCTGATCGTCAGCGTCCGGCCGAGTGTCCTGCCGTACGTCGGATCACCCGTGGATCACGGGCTGGTGCAGGTGGCCGTCGGGGTCGCCGCGGTCCCGCTGCCGAGGAAGCCGAAGGTCGTGCTCCCGTTGGCCGCGACCGAGCCGTTCCACGACTCGTTGCGCACCGCCACGGTCGAGCCGGAGCCCGAGCGTACGCCTCCCCAGATCTGGGTGATGGTCTGCCCGCCGGGCCAGGTCCAGTTCACGGTCCAGCCGTTGATCGGGGAGTTCCCCGCGCGCACCGTGACCTCGCCCTGCCAGCCGCCGGACCAGGAGTTGACCACCTGGATCGTCGCCGAGCACGCGCCGCTCACTCCGCCGGACGGCGAGGGGCTCGGGCTGGGAGACGGGCTCGGGCTGGTGTTCCCGCTGGGGGACGGGCTGGGGCTGGGCGAGCGGGTCGGGCTGGGACTCGGAGACGGGGACGGGGACGGACTCGGGGACGGGCTCGGGGACGGACTCGGGGACGGGTTGGAATCCGACAGGGTCGGGGTCGTCCAGTCCTTCCACTGCGAGAGGTTGCCGGACTTCCTGGAGGAGATCCGGAACACGCCGGGGGCGTTGCCCGTCTTCAGCAGGAACTTCTGGATGTTCTGCTGCAGCGGGGTGCGCCACTCGGACCGGCTGGCGCAGTGCGTGCCGTCCTGGACGTCCGACCAGTAGCTGATGTTGTCACCCGCGCCGAGCGCCTTGTAGATCTCGGCTCCGGCCAGCGCGGCCACGCTGCCCGACTGGGCGCCCAGCCAGTCGACGTGCGGGTTCTCCATGATGAACAGACCACGCGGAGCGATCATGCCCACCATCTCGTGCGTGTCGACCGGGAGCCCGTTCGGGTTGCCGGTGAAGGAGCCGAACGCGTCACCCAGCCACGGCTGCTCGGAGTAGGCGCTGCTCAGCGGCTGCGCACCGCTCTCCTGGGCGATGCCGCGCAGGATGGGAACACCGGCGCTGCCCGACTCGATCGGCATCGTCAGGGCGATGCGCTGGTCGAACACGCCGGCCACGAAGGCGCCCTTGCCGTAGCGCGAGCAGCCGGTGACGCCGGTCGCGTCCGCCTTGAGGATGCTCCCGCCCGGCTGCTCGATGACGTCGATGATGCGGCTGACGCCCCACGCCCAGGCGGCGAGCAGGCCGGTGCTGCTGGAGGAGCCGTAGATGCTGTAGAAGGCGCCCTGCTTGTTGTTGCGCGGAGTGCCTTCCCTGCCGACCGAGAACGGGTCGTAGCTGATCACCGCGGCGCCGCTCGCCTTGATGGTGGCGGTGTCCGCGCCGAAGCCGCCGTACACGATGACGGCCGGGAACGGCCCGTTGCCGCTCGGCGCGTCCACCGACGCGGAGAAGCTGGAGCTCCTGCCGTTGGCGGACACGTTCACGGTGATGCTGGTCCGCGAAACCGTGCCCGTGACGCCGGCCGGCTTGCCGGGCTTCTCACCGTAGATGTAGCGCTCGGCCTGCTTCTTGATCTCCTCGCGGCGGCATCGCCAGTCCGACTTGGACGTGATGCGCTGCCCGTTGATCTTCTTGAAGGGATCGGGAAGCCTGGAGTTGGACACCGGCTGTCCCAGGTCGGGCACCGGGCAGTCGGCACCCTCGTCCTCGACGCCGGCGGCGGCATTGGCCGCCTGCGCCGACCAGGGCGCGAGCGCGCCTGCACCGGCGTCGCCACCGGGGATCTCGACCACCGCGAGACCCAGCGAAAGCGCGGCGACGGCGGCCACGACGAGCCCGCGACGCACGCCCGTGCCGCCGGAAAACAGGCCGCGACCCACGCCGCCGGAAAACAGGCCGCGGCGCACGCCGCTCGAAAAGATGTCGCCGATCATCGGCAGCCCCCGCGGGAGGGCCGGCCGGCATCGATGGGGACTGCGGCAGCCTGTGCCACTGCTGCTGCCGAGACCTTGAGGCGTTTCACGACAGTGCGTCCTTCCTTCTGAGGATCCCGGACCTGTCACCGGCCCGGCAAGGACCGCTGACACGAGCGTGAGCTGAATTTTTTCGAAGAAACACCGAAATGTTGCAGCGCTGCAAGGCCCAAATCGGATGGGGCGACAGCCGCTTCGTGGCGGATAAGAACGGTGCTGTTCGCGGCGTGATTACCGTTACTCTCGGGAGGACTTTTCCGAAATAGACACGAAAGTTTCATCACTCCGGGCCCGGAAAGCAACTGCCGACGCCGGGAATCGCCGCATGCGGCGCCGAGGCGCGGGACGCCCTCGCTCTCCGCCCCGCTCCCCCTGTGCGTCGGCCGGCAGTCCGGCCCGCAGGTGGTGGGCCGCCGGACGACCGGACGACGTCCGGACGGCCTGACGACGCCGACACCCCGCCCTTCGACCGGCCGCCGTCTCGCCGGCAGCCCGCGCGGCCGGCCTCTCGTCCGATGGCATAGCCTGTGAGCAGGCAAAACGACGACCAGAGGAGAGCCATGGGTTCGCTGAGCCCTGTTCACTGGATGATCGTGTTGGTGGTGCTCGTGCTGCTCTTCGGTGCGAAGAAGCTGCCGGACACCGCCAAGGCCCTCGGGCAGTCGCTGCGGATCTTCAAGAACGAGACCAGCAGGCTCGGCGACGAGGCCGACACCGCCGTCACCCAGGCCCGTACGGCACCCGCCGTCCCGGACGCCGAAGCGCGGCTGCGCGCGCTCGAAGAGGAGAACGCCCGGCTCAGGGCCGCCGCGGAAGCCGCGCGGCCGGACGAGCCCGAGGCCCGCTGAGGCGTCGCCCGCACTCCACACCCGCCAGACGGCCGACGGGCGACCGATGAACGGCCGTCGCGAGGCCTGCGCATGGGCGTGTACGGAAATCCGGCCGATCGGACGAACCTTTCCGCCGGATCCGGACTCCAACAGGACATGCAGCACGCCCTCTCGCTCCGCTTTGTCCTCCCCGCCGCCGCGGCGGCGGCCGCGTTGACCTGCGCCGCGGCGCTCCCGGCCGACGCCGCCGCCGCGCCCAAGTCCGCCGCGCCCAAGTCCGCCGCGCCCAAGTCCGCCGCGCCGAAGTTCGCCGCGCCCAAGCCGTACGGCACGTCGTTCCAGACCGACCCGCACCATGACTTCACGAAGCACATCTCGCCCCGGCACGACGGCATCCTGCGGGGCTGGGTCACGTATTACCGGTCCGGGGTGGCGGAGTACGAGCCGATCAGGTGGGTGAAGGACAAGACCGGCCACACGGAGGGGCGGTTCGAGGGCCCGCCCGAGGGTGATGTGACGGCCTACGCCTCTCGTGTGGCCAAGAACGTGGTGTTCTACAGCGCCACCGGGTGCAAGGGCACCACGGTGACGGTGAAGCACGGCGGCCTGGGGTCGAAGAGGTGCTCCCGGAGCGAGCTGATCTCCCGGATGAAGCACGCGCATCGTCCGGCGCTCATCACCGTCTATCGCGGCGTGATCGTCAAGGTGCAGGAGATCTACACCCCCTGACCGCTGGAACGGCCGGGTCAGCCGGCACGGATCCGCGTTGGGCCGGACTTCCTCTTCCCCGGGAGTCCGGCCCTTTTTCACGTACGGGACATTTTTCGCGTACGGGACATCCGGCGATGAGCCGGGAGGCGCTGATGAGAGGTACTCACCATAATGAGGGGATGTCAACGCCGCGGCAGCGCTACCGGGAGCAGGTCCGTTCGGAGATCAAGCAGATCGCTCTCGTGCAGATCGGCGAGGGCGGGACGGCGGCGCTGAGCCTGAACGCGGTGGCGAAAAAGCTCGGCGTGACGGGACCGGCGCTGTACAAGTACTTCCGCAGCCGCGACGAGCTGCTCACCGAGCTGATCCTGATGGGCTTCGACGACGTCGCCGCGGCCGTACGGGCCGCTGTCGGGCAGGGCGCGCCCCGGGAGCGGCTGCACGCGCTGGCCCGAGCCTTCCGCGAATGGGCCGTGGCCAATCCACGCCTGTTCCAGTTGCTGGCGGGGACGCCCTCGCCCGGCCACGAGGCACCCCCGGAAAGCGTGCTGCGGGCCCGGAACGTGCTCGGGCCCTTCCTGCCGGTGTTCGCCGAGGGGCGCTGCCGGCCGGGGGCGGAACCGCTGCGGGAGCAGATGGGGAAATGGATGCAGGGGACCCCGGCGGTCGCCGAGTGGGTGCGCGCGTTCGCCCCCGAGGGGGACGCGGCGACCGCACTCACCGGCACCGTGATGGCCTGGGCCCAGCTCCAGGGCGTGGTGAGCCTGGAGGTCCAGGGGCAGTTCGCCGGCGTGGGGCACGGCGGCGCCGCCCTCCTCGACGCGGTCATGGACGCCCTCGCCGACGGCATGGGCCTTTAACGGGCATCCTTGAACGATGAACACAACCACGATCAGCGCGTCGGACGCGGGGACCTGGCGGCTCGGCGACCTCACGGTCAACCGGATGGGGTTCGGGGCGATGCGCCTGACGGGCAGCGCCGCCTTCGACCTCGGCACGCCGAGCGACCGCGAACGGTCGATCGCGGTGCTGCGGCGCGCCGTCGAGCTCGGTGTGAACCACATCGACACGGCGGCGTTCTACTTCTCGCGGCTGCGCTCGGCCAACGAGCTGATCAACCGGGCGCTCGCGCCGTACCCGGACGACCTGGTCATCGCCACGAAGGTGGGCCCGGGGCGGGACCCGTCCGGCGAGTGGCTGCCGCTCGCCCGGCCCGACCAGCTGCGCGGCCAGGTCGAGGAGAACCTGCGCCAGCTCGGCCGTGACCACCTCGACCTGGTCTATTTGCGCCAGGCGGGGCTCGACTCGATCGCCGAACACTTCGGGGCACTCGCCGAGCTGCGCGAGGCCGGTCTCATCCGGCACCTGGGGATCTCCAACGTCCGGCCCGAGCACCTCGCGCAGGCCCAGGCGATCGCACCGGTGGTGAGCGTGCAGAACCGGTACGGCATCGGCTTCACCCGCAGCCGAGGGCAACTGCGCACCTGCGGCGAGCAGGGCGTCGCCTTCGTGCCGTTCTTCGCGATCGCGGGCGACGGCCGGGAGAAGGGGACGAGCGGCACGGACCTGGAGGAGGTGCTGGCCGTCGCCCGCGCGCACGGCGCGACCCCCGCGCAGGTGCGGCTGGCCTGGACGCTCCAGCAGGGGCCGCACGTGCTGGCCATCCCGGGCACCGGCAACCCCGATCACCTGGCCGAGAACGTCGCCGCCGCCGCGCTGCGTCTCACGGACGAGGAGATGGCCCGCCTGGACGCGCTCGCCGACGCCACCTGACCGAAGGACTCGCGTTTCCGCTCCTCCGCCGCCTCGCGTACGGCGCGGCGCCTCAGGCCGCTTCGCGTACGGTGCCTCACCCCGCCTCGCGTACGGTGCCTCACCCCGCTTCGCGCACGGTGCCTCACGCCGCTTCGCGTACAAGGTGGACAGGGGTGAGAAGATGCCCGACCAAGCTTCCCCTAGATCATCGGCAATGTGCGCGGTTCCGTCCGGTGACATCGAAAGGGAGACGCAGTGGCTTCGGCAGGTCGCGGCGGCGTACAGGCAGGTCGCCCGGGAGAGAGTCGTCAGGGAGAGACTCGACAGGGAGAGAACCGTCTCGCCCGCGGACTGACCGAGGTGTTCGCGCCCGCGCACATCGTCATAGGACTACCGCTGGTGATGGGTGCGATCAGCGATGGCTGGACCGGTGTCGCCTGGGGCGCGCTGACCGCGGCGGTGTGCGGGGGTATTCCTCTCGGGGTGCTTCTCCTGGGCGTTCGATCGGGCCGGTTCGGCGACAAGCACGTCAGGGACCGCGCCCAACGCCCGAAGCTGCTCGCGCTGATCGTCGCCCTGGTCGCCGCCTTCCTCTGAGCGCGAGTCACGCACCACCCGGCTGAGCGCGAGTCACGCACCACCCGGCTGAGCGCGAGTCACGCACCACCCGGCGAGTGTGCGCGCTCGCCCCTCACGGCTTCGGGCCCGGCGGCGCGGATCTTCCTGTTCAGGCGGCGGCCGAGGCCCTGGCCCGGGGCCTCCACGAACCGGTACGCCACCTGGCCGAGCACCAGCAGGACGAGGAAGAACACCGGGAGGTTCGGGACGACGCGCAGCAGGAGCGGGTGCAGCAGATAGAGAGAAAAGCTGATCACGCCGAGGTGGGCGAGCCACCGGGGGAACGGCCGGTGCCGCAACCGGAACGCGAGCACGAAGACGGCCGCCGCCAGCAGCACCGCCGCGGCCCAGGCGGGCTCACGCGCCACCAGGACGCCGCTCACGATGACCATCAGCAGGGCGGCGACGGCCCAGAGCGGCCGGAGCGCGCCCTGCTCGGCGCGCCACACGGCGGTCCCGGCGAACATCGTCGCCGCGATGACCAGGCCCTGCCCTGCCCCGATCCGGCTGCCGAGGATCACCAGCGCCAGGCCGAGCAGGCCGCCGATCACCGCGGCCGCCGTCCTGAGGCGGCCGTTCGCGGTCACGGTCACGACGATGACCAGGATCACCGCGACGCCCATGAGCGCGGCGACCAGGTCCGCGCCGCCGTTGATCGTGGCGCGGGGCATGAGCAGGCCGAGCGGCACGGCCGCCACCGCCAGGACCATGGCGATCGGCGCCGACCTGTGCGCCTGCCGTACGGCGAACAGCCCGGCCGTCATCAGGTAGAACGCCATCTCGTAGGAGAGCGTCCACATCACGTTGATCACCGAGGGGACGCCGAGAAGCTCCTGCAGCATCGTGAGGTTCGCCAGCGCGACGAGCGGCGGCGGCCGGCTGTCGAGGCCGGGCGAGGACTCGAACAGCCCGGCGTACGCGAGGAGCAGCGCGAGGGCGAGGGCGGCGAGCAGCAGCGGGACGAGCCGGAACGCCCGCCCGGTCCAGAAGGCCCGCAGGTCGCCCCGCCGTTCCAGCGAGGCAGGGATGATGTAGCCGCTGACCAGGAAGAACACGAAGACGCCCCAGGTGCCGACGTCGACCCGGCGGTCCACCTCCGCCCACACGGCCGGGATGAAGGTCCAGGCCGAGTGGTGCAGCGCCACGGCCGGAGCGGCGATCCCGCGTAAGGCGTCCAGCCACGCCAGCCGAGAGGGGTTTGCTGCCATTCAGGTGACTTTAGGCGAAATACGCCGTCGGCAGCACACCACCTGGCGCACGAACTCCGTCGGGCGCACGTCACCGGGGTTGGGCCCCGCATGGTGCTCACCGGTCCCGGCCTGACCGACCCCGCCACCGCCGACGACCGCGCCGGCCCCAATTACACAACGAACGAGCCGAGCGATCTGGACTGAGGAACGCGCGAGAGCGAAGCGACCAGGCGCGACCAGGGAAGCGTTCATCGCGCGCCTTCGGCACGACCCCGGCGGGAGTGAGCGCCCCGACGGTGAAGTGGGGAACACGACCAGGCGGCGGTGGACTCCTACTACGCGGTCGGCCGATCGCGGAAGGACAGACCGTGCTCTTCCAGGGCCCGGCGGAGCACGGACATCGCCTTCGGTCCCATGCCGTGCAGCGCGAGGAGCTCGGCCTCGGTCGCCCGCGCGAGCTTCTCCAGAGCCGGCCGGGTGATCGGTGTAGCCGGCGTTCGCGAGCGCTCGCGTGGCCGGCGCGCTGATCTTGGGCAGGTCCGTCATCGGGTCCCTTCCTCGAGTGTCCGGTCGCCGTCCGGCCGGGGGCGTACGTCGCAGTCTGGCAAACGCGCGAGCACGGCGGCGAGCTGGCGGGCGTTGGTCTGCGCGTAGTCGCGGTAGCAGTTGTTCATCAGCACGTGGGTCGTGGACGTCTGGCCGCCGAGCTCGCGCAGCCGCAGCGCCCACTGTTCGAGCTCGTCGAGGGAGTAGCGGTAGCCGAAGCGCTCGTGGACGTCATGACTGGTCCACTTGTCGCTGTGCCCGTGGAACCGCACGACCCCCAGGTCGGACGTGGCCGCGACGACCGGCGGGATCGAGTCCGGATAACCCTGCGGCATGTCCACGCACACGTACGGGATGGCGTACGAACGGAGGAAGTCGAGGGTCTCGGCCTGGTTGTCCTCGCTCATCCACGTGTGGTTGCGGAACTCGACCGAGATGCGCAGCGGCTCGCAGCGCCGTTTGCACTCCAGGATGTAGTGCTTGTTGGCCCGGCCGATCGGGAACCACCGGGGAAACTGGAAGAGCACCGCCCCGAGCTTGCCCGCCTCGCGCAGCGGCAGCAGAGCGCTGACGAACCGCTCCCAGACCTGGTCCACCACCTTCGGGTCGAGGTCGCGGGCGTACAGGTTCTTGCCGCCTTCGCTCGGACGCAGGTCCTTCGGCAGCGCGGCCGGCCGGGTCGGATGCCGCGTGAGCAGCGAGAACGCCTTGACGTCGAAGACGAACTCCGGGGGCGTGCGCTCGGCCCACAGCCGTACGGTGGCCTCGGCGGGCGGCGCGTAATAGGTGGAGTCGACCTCCACCAGCGGGAACATGCGCGCGTAGTAGCGCAGGCGCTCCTCCGGCGTCGTGACGTCGGGCGGATACCAGCCCGACTCCAGCAGCGTCTTGTCGGTCCAGGACGCCGTGCCGACCAGGATCTCCCCCATACCTCACCATAAGGAGCGGTGCTCAGGTCCCGGGCGGCAGGGTTCGGGCCTTGGGGCGGCGGAAGAGGACGAAGGCGACGAACAGCAGCAGCAGCCCGGCCGCTCCCGCGCCTCCGCCGATGACCAGATACTCGCTGTCGATGGGCGGGTGGGTCATGGGCGCGTCGGTGGGGCCGTTCCCGAAGTATTTCTTCCCCTTGTACGGCACGGCCTTGATCGCGGACTTCCCCGGAGAGCCGGCCGCCGCGACCACGGCGGCCGCGTCGACTTGGCCGAAGCCCACGAACGTGTCGTACCCGCCCGCCGGATGCCGGGCGGTCCTGGTGAGGATGGAACGGATCTGCCCCGGTGTGAGCTTCGGATTGCGCGACAGCGCCAGCGCGACCACTCCGGCGGTGAGGGCGCAGGCCGGGGAGGTGCCGTCGACCGACTGATAGCCGCCGGTGTTCCTGGCGCTGTAGATGTCGATGCCCGGGGCCGCGACCGTGGTGTAGGTGTGCACCTGGGAGAAGTCCGTCCGGCGGCCGTCGGGCCCCAGCGCCCCCACCCCGATGACCCCGGGATAGGCGGCCGGGTAGGACACCTTGTTGTTGGCGTCCTTCTCCAGCGGGTTGGTCGAGCCGCCGTTGCCGGAGCTGGCCAGGATCGTGACGCCCTTGCTCACCGCGTAGTCCACCGCGGCGGCCGTGTCCTCCTCGTAACCGTTGAAGATGTCCCACTCGTCGGTGCCGAGCGACATCGAGATGACCTTCGCCCCCTTGCCGACGGCATATCTGATGCCGTTGGCCAGGGCATGCGCGGCCTTCTCGCTCTGTGCGTCCCTCGTCATCTTCAGCGCCCGCTTCCGCGCGGGGTCCTCCCAGTCCCACAGGACTCGTACGGACAGGATGCGGGCCTTCGGCGCCACCTTGAGCACGTCGGACGCCATCGCGGTGCCGTGCTCGCCCCAGTAGGACTGGCCCGGCCGGGCGCCGCCCCCGATGAGGTCGGGGCCGGTCGTCACCCGGCCGCCCAGCGCGGGATGCCTGGCCACCACACCGGTGTCGAGCACGGCGACCAGAACGCCGTCCCCCTGGGCCGTACGCTGCGCCTCGGGGAGCCGCAGGGCCGCGACCTCCCAGTCCCTCGGCGCGTCCGCCCGCGCCGGAACCGCCGTACCCGCCACCGCCACGACCGCCGCCACGACCGCCGCGACGACGGCGGGCAGAACGGCGGGCAGGGCGGCGCGGAGCCCGCGCCCGGTCATGCTCCCCCCCTGTTGGTCAGGTCCGCCAGCCGCCAGGCGAGGGACTTGGCCAGCCCTTCGGCCGTCGCGCTCCACGGCTCACGGTCCATGCGCTGGTCGTAGCTCTGCCTGCCCCAGGGCTGCGGGAGCCGGCCCGCCTTCCTGCCGTCCACCGGTCCCGCAGAGGCGACCACCGCGCACGGCGTGTAGATGTCCAGCACGTTGTAGCCCCCACTGCCCGCCCGTACGGCGTCGTTCCAGGTGATCCCCGGGGCGGCGAGGGCGTGCACGGCATGGTCGGGCCGGTCGGCGTCCGCCTTGTCGTGCACGAGATCGCCCAGATCGAGGGCGACCTTCGGGTCGCCGAACATGACGATGGCGATGGTCGCGGCGGTGCCGCCCGTGTCGTCCACGTACGTGGCGCGCAGGGCCGCGACGCAGCCGCGCTGGGCGGCCTCCTTCGCCACGGCCCCGGACAGCGCCTTCGCGCAGGAGGTGTCCGGGGAGATCGCGACCCTGGTCCAGCCGCGCTCGATCTTCGGGTCGTTCTCTTTCTTCTTCGGATCCTGCCGGCCGAGCGCCGCGGGGAACAGCGTCTCGGCGGGCTCGTTGCGCCACAGGTTGTGCGCGTATTCCTTGTTGCGGATCTCCTGGTGGCTGTTCGACACGGCCTGCGCCACGACGGCGCCCCCGCCGAGCAGGAGCATCAGGCCGAAACCCCCGGCCACGACCCCGCCGAAGACCCGCCCGGCTCGCCGCCGCGGCCTGCCGTCGTCTTCCGGCTCGTACGGCCCGCCCTGCTCGTACGGACCACCGGGTGCGGGCCATTGACCCGGCTGGGCCGGCTGCTGGGGGGATTGCTGGGGGGATTGCTGCGGGGATTGCTGGGGGGATTGCTGCGGCCACGGCTGCCCGGCGGGCTGGGGGTACGCGCCCGGTGGCCACCCTTGCGGTGATTGACCGGGCGGCGGTTGGTTCGGCTGCGGCTGGTTGAAGGGCGGTTGGTTCTGCAGCGGCGGGTTCTGCGGCGGATAGCCCGGCCAAGGCTGGTGCGGCCCTGCGGGCGGCTGCCCCGGGCCTTGCTGCCCCGGACCATACGGCCCCAGACCATGCTGCCCCGGGCCTTGCTGCCCCGGACCATACGGCCCGGCGCCGTAGGGATCGACGGGAGACCGGCCCGGATATGGACCGGAAGGTGGGGGGTGTGCCATTGCTCTCCCGTTGTGCGTGCCGTACGCGGACACGCTCCCGGCGGCCCGCCGTACGGCAGGGGAGCACGGCGGGCGCATTCGCCGGCCACGCTCCCCTCCCCGATCACGACATTTGGCACTATAGCCATCTCTCCGGCCGCGCCCGGGGTGCTTTCTCGGCCAGAAGAGCTGTGACCTGGGTGACTCATGAAGCGTTCGCGGGACTATGATGTTGGAAAATAAAGTGTCCCCGGCGTATGGCGGTCACTGAAAAAAGCAGCACGTGCGGAGCACACCGGAGGTGGCGATGCTGTCGACCTGGGCTGTGGAGACGTTCGGCCCGCGCGCCGAGCAGATCCGCCAGGGGGTGACCGAGGCGCTGGCGATCGCGCTGGAGAACGCCCAGGACGCCCAGAAGACGGCGCGGACCGAGCTCCTCCACCCGTTCGGCTTCACGCTCATGTCCCGCAAGTTCGAGGCCCTGGCCGACGCGTTCGCGGACATGCCCGGCGTCGTCACCGTCAAGCCGCCGGGCTCCCAGCACGAGCTCGTCGTGCTCGGCGGCAACCTGCTGTTCCCCTTCCGCTACGCCAAGGACCGTTCGGTCAGCGTGGTCAACGCCAGGATCGGCGACGGCAGGCCGTCCGGGCTGGTGCAGGCGCTGTTCACCCGGTTCGGCCCGCGGCCCTGGGCCGAGCAGCTCACGCTCGGCGGCGTCGAGGCCGCCCTGCCGGAGCCCGTGACTCCGGCAGCCCGCGCGCTCACCCGGCTGCCCGAGGGCACCCGCCTCGTGCTCATCGCGTACGCCTGCAACGCCAGGGCCGGTCTGCTCGATGTGTGGTGGGGCGAGGCCGAGCTGCTCGACCGCACCGGCAACCTGCGCTGGCACTACTGCGAGCCGATTCCGCTCCCCGGCCAGGCGCCCGCGGCCGAGCTGCCCGGGGTGGCGGCCTCCGTCGGCGAGGCGTCCGCGTTCGCCCGGGGCGCGATGCCGGCTCCGGCCCTGAACCCGCGCCCGCTCCGCGAGCGCGCGACCGCCGTGCCTCCGATGAGCGAGGCGCCGTACGCACCGGACGCCGCCGCCGATGAAGGACGATGACCGGCTGCGCCTGGTCGAGGACACCGCTCCCCCCGCTGCGCCCAGCCCGCAGGCCGTGGCGGACGCCTTCGACGGCACCCGCCTCACCCAGGCGCGACGCCTGGCGGCGCTGACGAAGAAGGAGGTGGCCGAGCGCATCGGGGTGTCCCCCGCCGCGGTCGGCCAGTATGAGGCAGGGGTCACCCGGCCGCGTCCCGATCTGGTCCCGCTCCTCGCCGAGGTGCTCGCCGTGCCCGCGGCCTTCTTCCTGCCGGGCCGCCCGCACGGCAAGCTGGACGGCTCGATGGCGCACTTCCGCAGCCTGCGTTCCACCCGGGCCTACCAGCGTGCGAAGGCCGTGGCCTTCGTCGAACAGGTCTGGGAGCTGACGTACGCGCTGGAGAAACGGGTGCGGCTCCCCTACGTCGACCTGCCGGGCTTCGCCGGGGGCGAGGTGCATTCGGGCAGCGCCCTGCCTCGCGATCCCATGGGCGCGGCCCGCGCGCTGCGGGCCCACTGGGGGCTCGGCACCGGGCCGATCAGCCACCTGGTGCGGCACATGGAGTCACGGGGGATCGTCGTCGTCTTTCCCCAGGCCGACGAGGACGCGGTCACGGTGGACGCCTTCTCCACCTCCAGCCTGCCCCGGCCCATCGTCGTCCTGACGCCCAACCGCTTCGACGACGTCTATCGGCACCGCTTCACCGCCGCGCACGAGCTGGGGCACCTGGTGCTGCACGGGGACGCGGCGGCCGGGGACAGCCAGCAGGAGCGCGAGGCCGACTCCTTCGCCGCGGAGTTCCTCACGCCGCGCGACAGCATCCTGCCCAGCCTGCCCGCCCGCGCCGACCTGCGGCGGCTGGCGGAGCTGCGCCGCGTCTGGGGCGTGTCGGTCGACTCTCTGCTGTATCGGTGCCGGGAGGTCGGCCTGCTGTCCGACTCCGCGGCCGGACGCGCCTACCAGCGGCTCGCGGCGCTGCGCGACCAGCCGGGCTTCGCCACCGAGCCGGTGTCGGGCTACCCCGGCGAGCAGCCGGTCCTGCTCAGCAGGGCGTTCGAGATGGCGGCGGCCGAGACCAGGCTGACCGTGCCCGCGCTGGCCCGGGAGCTCGCCTGGCCCGTGGCACGCGTACGCGAACTGATCGGCATGCCCGCCAATCGCCCCCAGCTCAGACTCGTCCCCTGACACGACGCGTCCGCGGCTCGGCTCAGACGAGCGGGGTGGGTTCGGCGGGGGTGAGCAGGCGGCGGGTGGTCTCCAGCCCCCACTCGTCCAGGCCGCGCAGCCGGTCGCTGGAGGCCCGCAGGCCGCCGTACCGCTCGACGGTGCGCGCCCAGTCCTCCCGCCGTTCGACCTCGGGCCGGAGCATGAGGCAGTCGGGGTCGTTGATCCAGAACCTGCCGTGCTGCCACGCCCGGGCGACGGTGTTCCTGGTGGCGTTGGCCTGGCTGGGCTCGGAGGGGTGTGCGCTCGGGTTCTGCCAGTACGCCGCGATGTCCGGGCCCACCCGCATCGCGTCCACCATGCCGACCGAGGGGAGGATCGGCGCGCCGCACCCCAGCAGGTACGCCTCGGGACCGATGGCCTCGCGGATGAGCCGCAGGCCGTGGCGGTAGGCCGCCACGCCGGTCACGTCCTCGTGACGGCGGCCCTCCAGCGCCCCCGCGTACACGAAGTCGATTTTGAAGTAGTCGACGCCCCAGCCGCGCATGGTGCGCAGCACGTCCGCCAGGTATTCGGCCGCGCCGGGGTGGGTGAGGTCGAGCGCGACGCAGGAGTCCCCGAGGACGTCACCGGCGAACACCGGGTCGCCGCCGGCGGGATCGGTCACGAGCCACTCCGGGTGCGCGGCGAAGAGGGTGCTCTTGCACGCCACGATCATGGGGGCGATCCAGATCCCGGCCCGCCGCCCGTGCTCGCGGATGCGCCGGATCAGCCCGGGCAGGTCGTCGAAGCGGCCGGAGGACGTGAGCCAGTCGCCCGGCGCGGCCTGATATCCGTCGTCGATCTGCACGACGTCGACGGGAAGCGCCAGCTCGTCCATGGCCGTGAGGTTCTCGGCGACGTCCTCCTGGGTGACCTGGGAGAAGTACTGGTACCAGGAGCACCAGACCGTGGGCGACGGACGCAGGCGTACGCCGGCCTGCTCGGCGAAGCCGGTGCCCCAGTGGGCCAGCGCCGCCTCCAGCCCGCCCTGATGCTCCGTGTGCTCCACGGGGGCATCCGACGCGATCACGACCCGGCCGCCGTACGGCCGTGCCTCGATGACCGGCACACGGGAGGCGGCCGTCTCGGCACTCGCGGCGCCGAAGACGTGGACGGAGCCGCCGTCCCCGGGATCGACGGCCAGCAGCCCCTCGCCCCGGAACACGCCCTCGTCCGGGGCCGAGCCGTAGTGGCAGTCGATGACCAGCGAGTTGGGGAGGGTCACCCGATAGGGGGTCTCGGCCAGGGGAAGGGCACCGGTGACGCTCCACGACTGCCAGCCCTCCGCGTAGATCCGGGCACTTGCCGGGTCCACGTCCAGGGCGGCGACGTCCTCGAATCGCGGTTCCATCACGGCCCAGTTCACCCATGAACCGGTTAAGCGTCAAGGGCCGTCTCACCCGGCGGACGGCCTTCGGGCCTGTTCAGGCCGCGACGGCGCCCTGCACGACCTGCTCCTTCAGCGGTGCGAGGGCCCCGGCGATCGAGCCGATCGTCTCGGCGTCCACACCGCACGACTCCAGCGCTCCGGCCAGGTGGACGACCACCTGGTCGAACTCCTCGGCCGTGATGGCGAGCCCGGCGTGTGCCTCGTCCATGGACTTGCCCCGGTATTCCTGCGGGCCGCCGAGCGCGGCGGCAACGAAGCTGCGCTGGTGCGCCTTGAGCTTGGCCATGTCGACGTCCGCGAAGTAGCCCTGCAGCATCGGGTCGGCGACGACCCGCGTGTAGAACTCCTCGACCACGGCCGCGACCGCGTCCGAACCGCCGATCCGATCGAAGATGGACGCCATAGCGCTCTCCTCCCGCGTTGACCTCGTCACCCACGACGATCGCCACGCTTCGTTACGGCACGATGACCGGACGGGAATACGTACGTGGCCGGGCGCTCACGCGGTCGACACGCCAGAAAAGATCACAGTCAGGGCGCGGGTTGCTGCTCCAAGCAGTCGGTCGTCCCCACTGGCGACGTGCGGCGGGGCAGAGATACGGTCCACTCGGGAGGATGTTTTTCGCCTTCACGACGGGAAAGCGTCAGCGAATTCACTCTCGATATACACGGCTATTTCGGGGTTGCCGACGCTTGAGGGCGATGTCTACCTTTGACATCAAATGCGGTTCAGGGGCGAGCAGCGGGCGGCAACAGGGGGCTGACGTGGCGGAAGAGATGGTGCCCAACCCTCGCCACGCACAATTGGTGGAACTCCTCAAACAGGTACACAACCGATCTCAGGAGGTCGGGCAGGCCTACCAGCGCGTCTACGCGTCGATGCAGTCGGGCAAGGTCTGGACAGGACCCACCGCCGCGAAATGGACGACCGAGGTCGCCGACCGACATCACCGCCTGGCGCAGCTCGTACGGCAGATGACCAACGCGATCGAGGAGGAACTGCACCGGCATCCGGCGATGGTCACCCGTTCCCAGGCCGAGCTCATCCGGCGCCAGCTGACCGGACGCCCCTGACTCCCGGTAGCCATGACGACCTTAGGCGGCGACTTCTGCGGCATCGACCCGGCGGCGATGAACGCCATGGCGGCCGACCTGCGCCAGGCGGCCGACCGGCTCACCTCCTTCGCCACCGACTTCGAGGGGCTCTTCCGTGCGAACGGCGTGAGCACCATGCCACTCGCGCAGATCGCCGCCATCGCCGACTGGGGCAGGAAGCAGGCCCCCACGCTCTCGGAGCGAGCCACGTTGATCACGGCGCTGAACGGCACCGGCGACCACACCTTCGCCCGGCTGCCCGATGCGCTGGACAGTTTCGCGACCGGCCGCGACCTGGGGCTCATGTACGGCACCGGCATCCTCACCAATGCCGCCACCGATGTAGAAACCAAGGGCGAACTCGCCCACGAGCACATCAAGGAAATCGCGGCGCTGGCCAAGGATCCCGCCGCCGCCGCGGCGTTCTTCGCCACGCTGCCGGCGAAAGTGCGCGACACGCTGCCCAACCTGCTCATGAACACCGGCAGCCCGACTGCCAAACAGGACCTCGCCGCCTTCGGCGCCGCCCTGGGCGCCGCGCTGCGTGCCCCCGGCATCCCGGCGATGGAGAAGGTGAAGGCCGAGCTGGTGAGCAAACCGGCGGACCGCGGTGTGGCGTGGAACCGGCTGGCGCTGCTGGCCGGGGCGAAAGCCCCCACGGACGTCCGTGTGGCAGCCGCCCGCACCCTCGCACTGGACGATTTCCTGAAGAACCCGCGGCAGGAGTGGCGTGGCGGCAGCCCGAACCTGTCCCAGACGTACGGCTACTCCTCCGACACGGTCGCACTCGCGCTGGAGGTCCTGGCCGGGGACGGCAAGGCCGCCCGCGCCGCCTTCGCCCAGATGGGCGGCGACGAGGTCAAGCTCACCCAGGTCGAGAAGATGAAGCGGTTCCTTGACTACGCCAATTCTTATGCGACAGGTGCCGAGGTCGCCGACGCGTTCGGCCGGGTCATGGAGACGGGCAGCGAGGCCACGACAGAGAAGCCGGGCAAGCACTCGGCGGAGGCCGCCGCGTTCGCTCTGGACGCCATGCTCGCGACCGGTTCCTTCGGCAAGGACCTGCCGGACACCGCCAGAGACTCCATGGCCTCAATCGCCAAGTCGTACATCCACGAACTCGCCTCCGGCGCCCGATTCGACAAAGCCGTCTACCGCACCTCGGGCATGACACTGCCCGACAAGTGGGTCCCGATTCCTGGCGTCACGCCCGCCTTCTACCTGAGCCCCGGCGACACCTACCGTTTCCTCCAGACATTCGCCGGCGAAGAACGACTCACCGACGACTTCGACAAGACCGCCGCCCTCTTCCGCTACGACGTCTTGACGAACACGGCGCGCCTGGATGCCAAGGACAAAGGCCGGCATTTCCAAGATGCGGCGGCCATGTTCGGCGACCTTGGCGGACTCGAGTT
Organism: Microbispora sp. CL1-1; assembly: GCF_012034195.1. Lineage (NCBI taxonomy): Bacteria > Bacillati > Actinomycetota > Actinomycetes > Streptosporangiales > Streptosporangiaceae > Microbispora > Microbispora sp. CL1-1. The sequence goes on along the minus strand of NZ_JAATEK010000060.1, from coordinate 177 downwards.
CAAGGCCGCGCTAGAGGTTCGCGGCGAGAAGGACGCTACGGACAGCCTGATCCGGGACGTTGTCAAGAACACGATGGCCCTGGGCATCGATAAGATTCCCGTTCCGTTTGCGGAGACCGCTTGGACCTTGGCCAAGACCTATGTTGTGAGCAGATGGCTGGATGGCTGGGCCGCTAG